>NZ_JBQYLP010000199.1:0-71572 GCF_052683555.1 Burkholderia sp. BC1 | reverse complement strand
CCATCTCGCCTGCAACTTCGGAAGTTGGTCCATTGATCAGCGTTTCCCTAGCACGGTACTCAATTCCGCTAAACGCACATTACGTCATTTCACAAACTTTGACGATCCAAAAAGAATGAGAACCTTATATGAAATTCGATCTTGCCTTATTTAAGAATTAATCATCCGGAAATGGAATCGACCGATGTAAACGTATTCTCCTATCACCGGTTGCCAATCGCCAGACATGAAGCATTGTGCCTCGAAAACAGAAAGACAACATCAAACACTATTTGACATTTAATTGGGGAAGGAGATCTTTCCCATTCGAATCAGGGGTTTGCGACGCATTTGTGGGGTGGCTAACAAAAGCCCGGATTAGAGCGCCGATTCAAAGATGAGACAGTTCGAAACTGGCGCGCGGGACCGCGTGCGGACGAGCTGAGACAGCGGCCGACGTCGCGGAAACGATTGAAAAACAACTGTAAGTATTTGAGCGACAAGCCCCGAGCGCCATTCTGCGCGGGCTTCCGCGGTGCCCGCGTATTGATCAGTCGAATAGCCGCGAGTGTCTAGCGAATGCCCGAGTGTCCGGAAATGAGACGGTTTTCGATCGTTCCGGAGGCCGCCATTCGGCCGTTCTAAACGGTCGTCATTCATATATTAAGGACGGACGGCGATTGGCACGCAAATCGCTTATTACGACTCGCGTGTCGAACGGGGTGATTGACCGACATCGACGGCGATAAGCCGCCAATGTCCGATCCGTGGTTGTAGGCCGCAACCGCCGATGGCGCCCGACACGCTTGACGAAAACGAATTCCGCCGACCGTCTGCATGCGGCGCGGACAATAAGAGGGATACAGACATGCTTCATCTTCAATCGAGCTATTCGGCGAATGCCATTCTGGACGCACTGCCGGAGGACAGCATTCGGGCGATCGCACCGCATCTCGAACTGGTCCGGGTCAAGCCCGGCATGCTGGACCGGGTCGGCGAACCGATGCGTCATGTGCATTTCCCGACGACGGCGATGATGTCGGTGCAGCACTTGATGGAAGACGGTGCGATGGTCGAGGTGGCGGTCGTCGGCCGGGAAGGTGTGGTCGGGCTCGCGACGATGGTCGGCGGGGCGGCGGTGTCGAACCGCGTCGAGGTGCGTATCGGCGGGATGGCGTACCGCGTGCCGACCTGCGTGATGCGCACGGAATTCGAACGTTCGCCGGCGACGTACCGGCTGCTCCTCAACTATTGTCAGGCGACGATGGCGCAGATCTCGCGCAGTGCGCTCTGCAATCGCCATCATTCGGTCAGCGAGCAGCTGAGCCGCTGGCTGCTGCTTGCGCACGACCGGATCGAAGGCGACGAGCTGGCCGTCACGCAGCAGACGATCGCGAACATGCTCGGCGTGCGGCGCGAAGGCGTGACGGAAGCGGCCGGCAGCCTGCAGGAGGCCGGACTGATCCGGCAGCGCCGCGGACGCATCACGGTGCTCGATCGCGGCGGTCTCGAGCGTCACGCATGCGAGTGTTACGACATGATCCGCGCCGATTACGATCGGCTGCTCGGCTCGCGCAGCGGCGCGCGCCCGATGTCGGTACGTCCGCGTCTGACGGAGGTGCGCTGCGGCGCGGCGGCACACAGCGCGTGAGGGCGGCGGAGATGAGAGGAACGAGTGTGGCGCGCCGCGCCGGGATCGCGGCGGCCGACGTCGTGCTCGTGCTCGCCGGCGCGCTGGCTGCGCAGGCCGCGGGCGGGCTCGCGTGGAGCGATCTGTCCGACGCGCGCCGCGGCGCGATCGTGTTGCTCTGCGTGCTGAGCGTCGCGCTGCTGCCGCGCGCGCTGCGCGAGACGGGCAACGGCGCAAGCGTGCGCGAACGCGAACAGGCATTGAGCGGCACGATTGCCGCGATCGTGTGCGCGAGCGTACTGACGATCGCGACGGGCGTCTGGATCATGAATCGCGGCGGCACGATCACGATGCAGTGGATCGTCGAGACCGTGCTGGCCGCCGACGCGGCACTGCTGCTCGGCAGGGTCGCGCTGCTCGCGGTCGCGGCCAGGCGTCCCGAGGCGCGCGCGCATCGGCGCCGCGTCGCGGTGGTCGGCGCGACCGGATACGGTCGCGTCGCGATCGAGCGCATGCGGCTCGCGCCGCAGGGGCCGTACGTGCCCGCGTACGTGTTCGACGACGATGCGCCCGGCGCGGCCGCCGATATCGGCGGCGTGCCGGTGATCGGCGACTGGCACACGCTGCGGCAGCGGATCCACGACGGCGAGATCGACGAGGTGTGGCTCACGCTGCCGATGTCGCACGAATGGCGGATTCAGCGGATCGTTCGCGAGCTGCGCGACGAGTTCGTGCAATTGCGCCTGCTGCCCGATGTACGTCATATGTCGGTCGTCGACCGTTCCGCGACCGACGTGCTCGGCATGCCGGCGATCAATCTCGCGACGACGCCGCGTTCCGCACCGGAGATGTGGGCGAAGTTCGCGTTCGACCGGCTGTTCGCCGCCGCGGTGCTGGTACCGCTGATGCCGCTGATGGCGGCGCTCGCAATTGCCGTCAAGCTGTCGTCTCCGGGGCCCGTGCTGTTCCGGCAGCGCCGCAAGGGGATCGACGGCCGCGAGTTCCATATCCTGAAGTTCAGGACGATGCGCGTGCATCGCGAGCAGCCCGGCGTGCTGCGGCAGGCGTCGCGCAACGACTCGCGCGTGACGCCGGTCGGCGCGTTTCTGCGCCGCACGTCGCTCGACGAGCTGCCGCAATTCTTCAACGTGCTGTTCGGCCAGATGTCGGTCGTCGGCCCGCGGCCGCATGCGATCGAGCACGACGACTTGTACCGGCAGCTGATCGACTGCTACATGTACCGCTATCGCGTGCGGCCCGGCATCACCGGATGGGCACAGGTGAACGGCTATCGCGGCGAGACGCGCAAGGTCGAGGCGATGGCCGCGCGCGTGAAGTTCGACCTGTTCTACATGCAGAACTGGAGCTTCTGGTTCGACATGAAGATCATCCTGATGACGATCGTGCGCGGCTTCATCGGCCGCAATGCGTTCTGATCGATTCATGAACGGCATGCTCGAGTGCATTGCGTGGAAGGTTGCGTGCGCAACCAGATTGCGCAACGCGTGCAGTTCGGCATCCGGCGATACGTCGAGCCGCACGGTGCCGATGGAGGTCGAAGCAGGGTCGCCCGCCGCGCGTTCCGGCAGGCGCGCGCGCCGCGTTTTCGCGTCCGTCCCCGGTTTTCGCGCCGTGCCCGCTCGGGCGGCGCGCGCAGCCTGTTCGGATCAACACGCGCCGCCCGGTTGGGTTTATGCTGCATCGAATGCGCGCGGCGTGCCCCGCACGCGCGGCAGCATCCGGTCGCAGCGGCGCGCGTCGTGCGCGTTGGCCGCCGCGCCTCGGCGCGTGCGCGGCAGGCGTACGCGAAATCCGGAACAGGAGACGACGATGGCGCTCGACGAACGGCAACGGCACGCACTGCTGCAGCGGCTCAACGAATCCGAGCAGGCGTTGCGCGCGGAGCTTCGCGCGAGCGAAGACCAGCGCGCATCGGAATCGTATGCGGAGCTGGCCGGCGCATCGCCGGACGAAGGCGACGAAGCGAACGCGGATCTTTTCGTCGACGTCGATCACGCGCTGATCGGCATGAAGCTGGCCGAGCTCCGCGCGATTCGGCGTGCGCAGCAGCGCATGGTCGACGGCAGCTACGGCGACTGCATCGATTGCGACGGCCCGGTCGGCTACGCGCGGCTGCGCGCGCGGCCGACGGCCGAACGATGCACGCATTGCCAGGCGCTGTACGAACGGCGATACGCGACGGCGCCGCGCGCGTCGCTGTAACGCGGCGCCGCGGTCGGACGACGCGGCACACATCGCGCGGCGGGCGTACGATGGAAGCGCGCGCCCGGCGTCGGGCGTCCGGCATCGACGCGCCTGCGCGCGCGGGCGGCGCGATGCCGGGCGCCCGACACCGTGCGGCATCATCTACGTGGAAGGGGGCCACGCCGATCATGCGGATTCACAATGCCGAATGTGCGGCCGTCTTCGCCGAAATCGCGGACATGCTCGAGATTCAGGGCGCGAATCCGTTCCGGGTCCGCGCGTATCGCAACGCGGCACGCACGATTGCCGACTACGGCCGTGACATCCCGTCGATGCTCGCCGACGGCGGCGAGCTCGTGCGGATCCCGTCGATCGGCCCGGATCTCGCGTCGAAGCTGCGCGAGATTGCGCAGACGGGCACCTGCGAATTGCAGCAGACGCTGCGCCGCGCGCTGCCCGGCGCAATCGTTCAGCTGCTCGACGTGCCGGGGCTCGGTGCGAAGCGCGTGAAGGCGCTGCACGATGCCTTGCGTATCGAAACGCTCGAACAGCTGCGCGTCGAAACCAAGAACGGGCACGTCCGTGCGCTGCCCGGTTTCGGCGCGAAAACGGAAGCGCAACTGCTCGACGCGCTCGACGAACGCTTGCGCCGCACGCCGCGGCGCTGTCTGCTGCCGGTCGCGACCGACGTGCTCGCCCCGCTGCTCGAACGGCTGCGCGCGGTGCCCGGCGTGATCGAGGCCGTGGCAGCCGGCAGCGTGCGACGGCGTCGCGAGACGGTCGGCGATCTCGACATTCTGGTATCGGCGCGCGACGCGGCCGCCGTCGCCGATGCCTTCACGCGCGGCGACGCGGTCGAACGCGTGCTCGCCAAGGGCAAGACGCGCTCGAGCATCGTGCTCGCGTGCGGGCTGCAGGTCGACCTGCGCGTCGTCGATGCGGAGGCATTCGGCGCCGCGCTCGTCTACTTCACCGGTTCGAAAGCGCACAACATCGCGCTGCGCCGGATCGCCCAGGCGGCCGGGCTGAAGATCAACGAGTACGGCGTGTTTCGCGGCGAAGAGCGGATCGCCGGTGCGACGGAAGCGTCGGTCTACGATGCGATCGGCCTGCAGTGGGTGCCGCCCGAGCTGCGCGAAGGGCGTGGCGAGATCGACGCGGCGCGCGCCGGCACGCTGCCGACGCTCATCGAGCGCAGCGCTCTTCACGGCGATTTCCACGTGCATACCGACGCATCCGGCGGTCGCGACGGCCTGCACGCGATCGCTGAGGCCGCGCGTTCGCGCGGGCTCAGCTATCTTGCCGTGACCGATCGCGCACCCGATGCGGGCCGCGGCCGCACGGCCGATTTCACGTGGTTGCTCCGGCAGCTCGACGAGATCGATCGGCTCAACGCATCGTTCGACGACTTCGTGCTGCTGAAAGGCGTCGAGGCCGGCATTCGCGACGACGGCAGCCTCGACGTGCCGGCCGATGTGCTCGACCGGCTCGAGATCGTCGTCGGCGCGGTGCGCGACGGCTTCGATCTGCCGCGCGACGCACAGACCGCGCGGATGCTGCGCGCGATCGACGATCCGCATCTGACGATCGTCGCGCATCCGGCCGGCCGCTTGCTCGGCGAGCGCGACGGATGCGACGTCGATCTGCCGCGCGTGATCGCGCACGCGGCGGCGCGCGGCTGCAGCGTCGAACTCGATGCGCAGCCGCAGCGGCTCGACTTGCCGGACGTCTGGTGCCGCGAGGCCGCGAAGGCCGGCGTGCCGGTCGCGATCGGATCGGACGCGATGAGCGCGGACGAACTCGGCTATCTCGACGGCGGCGTCGATCAGGCGCGGCGCGGCTGGCTGACGCCGCGCGAGGTGCTCAACACGCGCACGCTCGCGCAACTGCGCCCGCTGCTCGCGCGCGCCACGGACGCAAGCGCGGCGCAGCGTCGCCGCCGCAACGGCACGTGAACGCAACGGGTCGGCGCGTGCCGCGCCGTCGCGCGATCACGCGAGCACGTCGATCGCCGGCACGTACGGCAGCCGCAGCGCCTGTGCAACCGCTTCGTACGTGATGTGCCCGTCGCAGACGTTCAGCCCCGCGCGCAGATGCGGATCGTCGATCATCGCCTGTTCCCAGCCCTTGTCGGCGAGCGCGAGTGCGTGGCCGAGCGTCGCGTTGTTCAGCGCGAACGTCGACGTGCGCGCGACCGCGCCCGGCATGTTCGCGACGCAGTAGTGAACGACGCCGTCGACGACGAAGGTCGGGTCCGCGTGCGTAGTCGGATGCGAGGTTTCGAAGCAGCCGCCCTGATCGATCGCGACGTCGACGACGACCGCACCGGCCCGCATCGTCGCGATCATGTCGCGCGTGACGAGCCGCGGTGCCGACGCACCGGGTACCAGCACCGCGCCGATCACGACGTCCGCATCGCGGATCGCCTCGTCGATCGTCTGCGCATTCGAGCAGACGGTCGCGATCCGGTTCGCGAAGATCAGGTCGAGCTGCCGCAGCCGGCTCACGTTGGTGTCGAGCACCGTCACGCGCGCGCCGAGGCCGACCGCCATCTGCAAGGCGCCGGTGCCGACGACGCCCGCGCCGAGCACGACGACGTGCGCGGCCGGCACGCCGGGCACGCCCGCCATCAGCATGCCGCGCCCGCCGCGCGGGCTTTCGAGATGCGTGGCCGCGACCTGGATCGACATGCGGCCGGCGACTTCGCTCATCGGCGCGAGCAGCGGCAGGCCGCCGCCCGGCCCGGTCACGGTTTCGTAGGCGATGCACACGGCGCCCGACTTCACGAGTGCGGCCGCCTGTTCCGGATCGGGCGCGAGATGCAGATAGGCGTACAGAACCTGCCCGCGCCGCAGCATCGCGCATTCGGCGGGCTGCGGCTCCTTCACCTTGACGATCATGTCGGCGCGCGCGAACACTTCCTCGGCGCCGTCGCACAGGGCTGCGCCGGCGGCGGCGTAGTCGTCGTCGAGCAGGCCGATCGCGGTGCCCGCACCGCGCTGCACGAGCACCTTGTGGCCATGCCGCGTGAGTTCGCGTGCACCGGCGGGCGTCAGGCCGACGCGGTATTCGTGGTTCTTGATCTCTTTCGGCACACCGATCAGCATGAGTCGTCTCCAACGGTTGTCGTTATCGTCGCCGTGCCGCGGATCGATGGGGCGATGCAGTTGCGTTGGCGCGTGTCGTTGTGCGACGCGCGTTCCGTCGGCCGGACGCTGCGCGCGCGTCGTGCGCGCGACTGCAGCACAGCTCTAAAAGGTAGCGACGGGCTGACCGAAGTCAAGCCGCAGTGCGGCACGGCTCGCGCGTGTCGATGCATGAATCGCGTTTCGATATCGTGATGCACGCGTTGCGTGTGCGCCTCGAAGCGGCACGACGCGAAGCACTTGTCACACGATACGAGGAACCGCGCGACATGATCGCTGCGTATTTCAGCGTGCCGACGCTCTGCGCGATCGCGCTTGTCCACGTCTATTGGGCATGCGGCGGACGACGCGGCAAGCGTGCGGCGATACCCGAACACGACGGCGTGCCGTTGCTGCATCCGAGCACGGCCGGCACCTGCACGATCGCGGCCGCGCTGCTCGCAGCGGCATGCGTCGTCGCCGCGCGCGCAGGGTGGGTGTGGCCGGGCCGTTATCCGGGCGCGAGCGGCATCGCGATCGTCGTGCTCGCATTGCTGTTCGCGGTGCGCGCCGTCGGCGATTTCCGTTACGTCGGCTTTTTCAAGCGGATCCGCGGCTCGCGCTTCGCCCGGATGGACACGCTGTACTACTCGCCGCTGTGCGCGAGCGCTGCGGCGAGCTGCAGCCCACGTGGCCGCCGCCCCGTTTTTTCAATTGTTGCGGTTTTCGCTGCAATCAATTGCATCTGTTTCGATAGAAATGGAACCGGTTCCATATATAATGCGCGGCACTCGTCGCCCATGTCTCGAATGAGGGTCGTGCACGTTGCGCTTGCGGCACGCAAGTGCGGCGTCTATGTTGAATGAGAGCCATGGCGACGACGGACGGACCCGGCCGGCAGGCCCGAGCCGTCCGCCAATCAGGCCCGTGAAGAGGTCGAACCAGCCGCGCGCCGCCGGATCGGGGCGCGCGGCAGCGTGAGAGGGCGCCGCCGCCTGCGCGGTCGGTGCCCGTGTCGAATTTGCTCGCAGCACACGGAAAAAACAACGACGGCCTGCCGTACGCGGCCGGTTCGTCGGGCACGCCGCATGCGGGATGCGCGTGTTCGAACAACGGTCTCCAACGCCCAACATCCGACCATGTCTACCCCATCTGACAAACCCAATTCGCGCCGCCGGTTTCTGCGCACGTCGGTCGCGCTCGTGCCGATCGCGTCGGTCGCCGGCTGCGACCTGCGTTCGTCGCCGTCTTCCGCGACGACGGCCGGCCACGCGTCCGCCGCGTCGGCCGATGCCGAACGTTCGCCGTACAAGCCGACCTTCTTCGATGCGAAGGAGTGGGCGTTCGTCCAGGCCGCGGTCGACCGGCTGATTCCGGCCGACGCCGAAGGCCCGGGCGCGCTCGACGCCGGCGTGCCGGAATTCATCGATCGCCAGATGGAAACGCCGTATGCGCACGGCGCGACGTGGTACATGCAGGCGCCGTTCCAGCAAGGCGTGCCCGAGCTCGGCTATCAGCTGAAGCTCGTGCCGCGCGACGTGTACCGCCTCGGCATCGCGGCCGTCGATCGCTATTGCGAGAAGACGCACGGCAAGGCATTCGCGGATCTCGACGCGGCGACGCGCGACGCGGTGCTCGGCGCGCTCGAAAAGGGCAGCGCGCCGATCGACGACGTGCCGCCCGGCGTGTTCTTCGGCCAGCTGCTGCAGAACACGCGCGAAGGCTACTTCTGCGATCCGGTGCACGGCGGCAATCGCGGCATGGCGGCATGGAAGATGATCGGCTTTCCGGGCGCGCGCGCCGATTTCATGGATTTCGTCAACCAGAACGGCAAGCCGTATCCGTACGGCCCCGTGTCGATCAACGGGGAGCGTAGCTGATGGCCGCAGAGAAAAAGCCGCATGTCGATGCGGTGATCGTCGGCTTCGGCTGGACCGGCGCGATTCTCGCGAAGGAACTGACCGAAGCAGGACTGAAAGTCGTCGCGCTCGAGCGCGGCGAATATCGCGACACCTATCCGGACGGCGCGTATCCGAACACGATCGACGAGCTGACCTACAACATCCGCAAGAAGCTGTTCCTCGACCTGTCGAAGACGACCGTGTCGATCCGCCACGGCATCAACGATACCGCGCTGCCGTATCGGCAGCTCGCCGCGTTCCTGCCGGGCGAGGGCGTCGGCGGCGCGGGGCTGCACTGGTCCGGCGTGCATTTCCGCATCACGCCCGAGGAGCTGCGGCTGCGCAGCCACTATGAAGAGCGCTACGGAAAGAAATTCATTCCGGAAGGGATGACGATCCAGGACACCGGCGTCAGCTACGACGAACTCGAGCCGCATTTCGACTTCGCGGAAAAGGTGTTCGGCACGTCGGGGCAGGCGTACAAGGTCGGCGGCAAGGTCGTCGGCGACGGCAACGTGTTCGAGGCGAACCGCAGCGATCATTTTCCGCTGCCGCCGCAGCTCAACACGTATTCGGCGCAGCGTTTCTACGATGCCGCGAAGTCGCTCGGGCTGCATCCGTACCGGCTGCCGTCGGCGAACACGTCGGGCCCGTACACGAATCCGTACGGCGTGCAGATGGGGCCGTGCAACTTCTGCGGCTACTGCAGCGGCTACGCGTGCTACATGTATTCGAAGGCGTCGCCGAACCTGAACATCCTGCCCGCGCTGAAGCAGACGCCGAACTTCGAGCTGCGCTCGAAGTGCCACGTGCTGCGCGTCGACCTCGACGACACGAAGAAGCGCGCGACCGGCGTCACCTACGTCGATCCGGCCGGCCGTGAAGTGCATCAGCCGGCCGATCTCGTGATCGTCGCCGCGTTCCAGTATCACAACGTGCATCTGCTGCTGCTGTCGGGCATCGGCAAGCCGTACGATCCGATCTCGGGCGAAGGCGTCGTGGGCCGCAATTTCGCGTACCAGAACCTGTCGACGATCAAGGCGTTCTTCGACCGCGATACGTTCACGAACCCGTTCGTCGGCGCCGGCGGCAACGGCGTCGCGGTCGACGACTTCAACGCGGACAACTTCGATCACGGCCCGCTCGGCTTTGTCGGCGGCTCGCCGCTGTGGGTGAACCAGGCCGGCGTGAAGCCGGTGAGCGGGATCGCGGTGCCGCCGGGCACGCCCGGCTGGGGTTCCGCGTGGAAGAAGGCGGTGAAGGATTACTACGCGCACACGATCTCGATGGACGCGCACGGCACGAACATGTCGTACCGCGACGTCTATCTCGATCTCGATCCGACCTATCGCGATTCGTACGGGCAGCCGCTGCTGCGGATGACCTTCGACTGGAAGGACAACGACATCCGGATGGCGCAGTACGTGACGGGCCAGATGAAGAAGATCGCGGAAGCGATGGGGCCGAAGGCGATCAGCGTATCGACGCGCGAGTTCGGCAAGCACTTCGATACGCGTGCGTACCAGACGACGCACCTGGTCGGCGGCGCGGTGATGGGCACCGATCCGAAGACGAGCGTGCTGAACCGCTATCTGCAGTGCTGGGACGTGCACAACGTGTTCGTGATGGGCGCGTCGGCGCTGCCGCAGGGCATCGGCTACAACCCGACCGGCATCGTCGCGGCGCTCGCGTACTGGTCGGCGCGCGCGATCCGTGAGCAATACCTGAAAAATCCCGCTCCGCTGGTGACCGTATGAAGAGGATCGTGACCCACCGTATCGCGCGCCGCCTGTCGCGCGCATTGGCCGCGAGCGCTGCATGCGCGGCGCTCGGCTTCGGCAGCGCGGCGGCCGTCGCGCAACCTGCGGCGACACCTGCCGCCGCATCGGCCGCGGCTGCAGCCGCGCCGCAGTCCGCCGATGCGCTGGTCGCGCGCGGCGCGTATCTTGCGCGCGCGGGCGACTGCGTCGCGTGTCACACCGCGGTCGGCGGCAAGCCGTTCGCGGGCGGCCTGAAGTTCGACACGCCGATCGGCGCGATCTATTCGACGAACATCACGCCGGCGCAGAAGACCGGCATCGGCACGTGGTCGCTCGAGGACTTCGACCGCGCGGTGCGCGCCGGCGTGCGCAAGAACGGCGACACGCTGTATCCGGCGATGCCGTTTCCGTCGTACGCGCGGCTGACCGACGACGACGTGAAGGCGCTGTATGCGTACTTCATGCACGGCGTCGCGCCGGTCGAGCACGAGAACCGCGCGGTCGACATCGTCTGGCCGCTGTCGATGCGCTGGCCGCTCGCGATCTGGCGCAAGATGTTCGCGCCGTCGCCGAAGCCGTTCGACGCGACGCCGTATGCCGATCCGGTGCTCGCACGCGGCGCGTACCTCGTGCAGGGGCTCGGCCACTGCGGCGCGTGCCATACGCCGCGTGCAGTGACGATGCAGGAGCGCGCGCTGACCGACGCGGACGGCCTCGACTTCCTCGCCGGCGGCGCGGCGATCGACGGCTGGGTGCCGACGAGCCTGCGCGGCGAACCGCGCACCGGCCTCGGCACGTGGAGCGAAGGCGAGATCGTGCAGTTCCTGAAGACCGGCCGCACGCTGCGCACGGCCGCGTTCGGCGGGATGACGGACGTGGTCGGCCACAGCATGCAGCACATGAGCGACGACGACCTGACCGCGATCGCGCGCTATCTGAAGACGCTGCCGCCGCGCGTGCAGGGCGAGCAGCCGCACGTCTACGACGCGGCCGCCGCGAAGGCGCTGCAGACCGGCGACGCGAGCAAGCCCGGCGCGGCTGTGTACCGCGACAACTGCATGGCCTGCCACCGCAGCGACGGGCACGGCTATACGCGCGTGTTCCCGGCGCTGGCCGGCAACCCCGTCGTGCAGGGCGACGATCCGACGTCGCTGATCCACGTGGTGCTCGAAGGCAGCGCGCTGGTCGGCACGCACACCGCGCCGTCGACGTTCACGATGCCGCCGTTCGGCTGGCGCCTGTCGGATCAGGAAGTGGCGGACGTGTCGAACTTCATCCGCACGAGCTGGGGCAACACCGGCTCGCCGGTGACGGCCGCGCAGGTCGCGAAGGTGCGCAAGAGCGTGCCGTCGACGCGCCCCGAACCGCCGCCGGGCGCGCGCTTCCCGCAAGCCGCGCGCTGAGCGGGCGCGGCGGCCTGCCGCGCGCTGCGTCCGACCCGCGCCGCCGCGTGAATTTTTCGCGGCGGCGCGCCATTTTCCCGCCTCATCCCTTATCCTTTCGTTCTTGAACCTTACTAAAGCGTTACACGAACCAGGGAGGGGGGATGCCTCATGACGTCAGCCTGATTGCGTTGCTCGCGGCCGGTTTCGGTCTCGCGATGATCTTCGGTTATCTCGCGTCGCTGCTCAAAATGCCGCCGCTCGTCGGCTATCTGCTGGCCGGGATCGTGATCGGCCCCGGCACGCCGGGCTTCGTCGGCGATCTGTCGCTCGCGCAGCAGCTGGCCGAAGTCGGCGTGATGCTGCTGATGTTCGGCGTCGGGCTGCATTTCTCGCTCGGCGATCTGCTCGCTGTGCGCAAGATCGCGCTGCCGGGCGCGATCGTGCAGATCACGGTCGCGACGCTGCTCGGCGGCGGCCTCGCGCTCGCGTGGGGCTGGAGCATCGGCGCGGCGCTCGTGTTCGGTCTCGCGCTGTCGGTCGCGAGCACGGTCGTGCTGCTGCGCGCGCTCGAAGGGCGCGGGCTCGTCGAAACGGTGAACGGGCGGATCGCGGTCGGCTGGCTCGTCGTCGAGGATCTCGTGATGGTGCTCGTGCTCGTGCTGCTGCCGCCCGTCGCGGGGCTGCTCGGCGGCTCGCCGCCGGGCGGCGAGCATGCGCCCGGCGGCGGCGTGTGGAGCACGCTCGGCGTCACGATGCTGAAGGTCGCCGCGTTCATCGCGCTGATGCTGATCGTCGGCAAGCGCGTGTTTCCGCGCATCCTGTGGCTCGTCGCGCGCACCGGCTCGCGCGAGCTGTTCACGCTCTGCATGATCGCGGCCGCGGTCGGCATCGCGTTCGGTGCGGCGAAGCTGTTCGACGTGTCGTTCGCGCTCGGCGCATTCTTCGCCGGGATGATGATGCGCGAATCGGAATTCAGCCGCCGCGCGGCCGACGAGACGCTGCCGTTGCGCGACGCGTTCTCGGTGCTGTTCTTCATTTCGGTCGGAATGCTGTTCGATCCGAAGGTGCTGCTTAACGAGCCGCTGCACGTCGTCGAGGTCGCGGCGATCGTGCTGATCGGCAAGACGCTGGCAGCCGTCGCGCTCGTCGTCGCGTTCCGCTATCCGCTGAACACCGCGCTGATCGTCGGCGCGGGGCTCGCGCAAATCGGCGAATTCTCGTTCATCCTCGCAGGGCTCGGCCGCTCGCTCGGGCTGCTGTCGGCGGAAGGGCAGAACCTGATTCTCGCGGTCGCGCTGATCTCGATCGCGCTGAACTCGGTCGCGTTCGCGGCGATCGATCCGGCGCTCGCATGGATCCGCAAGCGCTCGGCGTTCGCGCGGCGGCTCGAGGCGCGCGACGATCCGCTCGCCGCGCTGCCAATGTCGACGCCGCAGACGCATCTGACCGGGCAGGTCGTGATCGTCGGCTACGGCAAGGTCGGCACGCGCATCGCGCGTGCGCTCGACGAGCACGGCATCGCGTACGTCGTCGTCGAGCAGAATCGCGAGATCGTCGAGAAGCTGCGCGCCGGCGGCGTCGCGGCGGTGTCGGGCGACGCGATCGAGCCGATCGTGCTCGTGCAGGCCCATATCGCGCGCGCGGGGATGCTCGTCGTCACGCTGCCGGACGTGTTCGACGTGCGGCAGATCGTCGAGATTTCGCGCACGCTGAATCCGACGCTCGAAGTCGTGCTGTGCACGAACAGCAGCGACGAAGCCGCGCTGCTGGCGAGCGAGGGCATCGGCACGGTCTTCATGGGCGAGACGGAACTCGCGCGCGGCATGACCGAGCACGTGCTCGGCAGGATGGCGAAGCCGGTCGCGGCATCGCATTGACGGCGGGCGGGGCGGCCCGCCGTTTCTTCACGCAATCAGCCGGCCGCAGCGCGTTTCGGCGCCGCGTCGTCCGGTTGCGCGGCCGTTCGTACCGGCGCCGCGGCCTTCGGCACGGCGACCGTCTTCTGCGGCACCTTTCTCGTCGGCGTCTCCGTATCGGCTTCGACCGGTGCGTCGGGCGGCACGCCGAGCAGTTGCAGCGCGCCGCTCGTCACCGACGCGAACACCGGGCCGGCCACCGTGCCGCCGTAATAGCCCTTGCCGCGCGGCTCGTCGATCATCACGGCGACGATCAGGCGCGGGTTGCTCATCGGCGCCATCCCGGCGAACAGCGCGCGATACTTGCCCTTCGCATACGACGAGCCGACCTGCTTGCGCGCCGTACCGGTCTTGCCGCCGATCCGATAGCCGTCGACGCGCGCGCGCCGCCCGGTGCCGCCTTCGCCGACCGCCATCTCGAGCATCGAACGGATCGCGGCCGCCGTCTGCGGCGACGTCACGCGATGGCCGCGATGGGCGTCGATCGTCTGCTGGTCGGTGCCGTTTTTCAGCAGCGACACCGGATGCAGCGTGCCGTCGCCGGCATAGGCGGTGTACATCTGCGCGATCTGCAGCAGCGACATCGAGAGCCCGTAGCCGTAGGCCATCGTCGCCTGCTCGATGGGCCGCCAGCGCTGGTAGCTGCGCAGCCGCCCCGACGCGACGCCGGGGAACGTGAGCTCCGGCGCGCGGCCGATCCCGTATTCCTGATATTTGTTCCAGATCGTTTCGGCGGGTAGGTTCAGCGCCAGCTTCGCGAGCGCGATGTTGCTCGACTTCTGCAGCGCCTGCGCGACGGTCAGCGAACCGTGGTTCGACGTGTCGTGGATCACGGCCGGGCCGATCTTGTACGTGCCCGGCGACGTGTTGATGATCGTGTTCGGCGTGACCTTGCGCTGGTCGATCGACAGCGCGACGACGAGCGGCTTGATCGTCGAGCCCGGCTCGAACGTGTCGATCACGGCGCGGTTGCGCAACTGCTGGCCGGTGAGCCGCGCGCGGTCGTTCGGGTCGAACGTCGGATAGTTTGCGAGCGCGAGGATTTCGCCGTTCTGCGCATCGAGCACGACGACGCTGCCGGCCACCGCGTTGTTCTCGAGCACGGCGGCCTTCAGCTGGCTGAACGCGAGCTGCTGGATGCGCCGGTCGATCGTCAGCTCGATCGTCGCGCCGTGCTGCGCGGGCACGAGCGGCCGCGTGTCCGACACGATCCGGCCGAGCCGGTCGCGGATCACCTCGCGCTGGCCCGACGTGCCGGACAGCAGCGCGTTCGCCGCGAGCTCGACGCCTTCCTGCCCCTGATCCTCGACGTTCGTGAAGCCGACCACGTGCGCGGCCGATTCGCCTTCCGGATAGAAGCGCTTCGAATCGGCGATCTGCGTGATGCCGTCGATCGCGAGCTTGTCGAGGCCGCTCGCGGTCTCGGCGTCGACCTGGCGCTTGAGCAGCACGAAGGTCTTGTCGTTGCCGAGCCGGCGCTTCACTTCGGCGAGCGGCATGTCGAGCAGCTTCGCGATTTGCGGATAGTCGGTGTCGGACACCTGCTTCGGGTTCGCCCAGATCTCGTAGGTCGCGAGGCTGACCGCGAGCATCGCGCCGTTGCGGTCGACGATGCGCCCGCGCATCGCGTCGAGCTCGATCGTGCGCTGGTAACGCTTCTGGCCCTGACCGACGTAGAAATCCTGATTTGCGACCTGCACCCAGAACGCGCGCACGATCAGCGCGGCGAACGCGATGAACACGAGAATCACGACGAGCTTCGAGCGCCACATCGGCAGGCGCGACGCGAGCATCGGATTTTTGGTCGCGGACGCATACGGGTCGACGGGGTGGGGCTTTTTCTTCGCGCTCATGCAGTGGCCAGGTCGGTCGCCGGAAGACGGCGGGTCAGTCGGAATAATGGGATTGTAATAAATGAGTAAAGATCATGTGAGGAAACTGTGCGCCGCTCGACGCGCGGCAGCACGAAGCCGGGCGGCGATCGCGGTGAAAACGGCGGGTAAACGACGGTGCGTGCGCGCGATTGCATCGATGCAGTCGCGAACGGCGGCCGGGCCGCGGCGTGAAGGAGGAGCTCGGCGCTGTCGGTGCGCTACGCCACATTGGGCGCGCATCGCTAATGGTGCCGGAATAAAAAAGCGCCTCGGAAACGAGGCGCCAAATTACTGAATATCGAAATAGAAAATCGCCGAGCGGAATAAGCGATTAAATCCGAATCTGATTTTCGTCAACGAAAAACTAGCGGGCCACCGTGATGAATTCCTGATATTCCGGCGAGATGGTGCAGCGATCGACCGCCTGCAGGCGCCACGCGCCTTCGCGATGCTCGCCCGCGAGCACCGCCGTGCCCTGGTCGCGCTGCGTTGCGTCGAACGACAGGCCCTGCAACTCGCAAACCGCGTTCCCGCTGTCGGCCGCGCACAGTGCCATCGCGCCCTCGAGGTCGCGGACCTTGCCCCAGGTGGGCAGGTCGATGCCCTGATGTGCCTCGCGTGACCACAGCCCTTCGTCGGTATCGACCCACAGCACTGCGAACGACTGCCGGGTTGCCGCTTCGCTGCCATTAATGCGAATGGTGAGGCGCATTGGATCGTCTCCTGAGAAATGACAAATTGGACCGTTTGAACTTGAACAGTCTAGATAGACTGTGCTGAAACGCAAGTGATAACCGACAATAAATGCGCATTGCGTTTATTCGAGATTCGGATGAAACGACGTCAGACGAGGACGTCTAATTTGGCGACAGAATGCGCGCGCCGACACGACGGCGCGCACGGCCGCGCGACAGCCGATCGCGCGCGGGAAGAGATCGGATGACCGCAAGCGCGTTCGGCCAGAGCGAGTGGCCCGCCGCCGAAGTGCAGCACAGCGAACGTGCAAATGCGTGCACGCGTGCGACGCGTCCGAACGCCGCGCGACAGAGCCGGACAATCCCGTACAAATCCACACATTTTTACGAAACTTTCAGCACAGACTTCCGCGCGATCGCGCCCCACACTGCGCATTGCCCGACGCTGCGCGCACGGCAACGTGTCGCGACCTCCGCGCGCGACGTGTTCGCCGCAGCGGCCGGTCGCGATCGCCGGCGGCGTACGTGCCCGTCGTGCGGCTCGCTTCCGCGCAGAGCGCTAGCGCCCTGTGCGCGTCGCCGGTCGGGCCGCTTCCTCGAAGGAGACTACCGTGCTGATCTGGAAAACCGCGCTGCCGCTGAACTGGCGCACGAGCCTCGTCTCGCCCGCGAGCGCGCCGGTCGCGGCGGCGAATGTCGAGCGACTCGTGCTGACCGGTGCAACCGGTTTCCTCGGCAGTACCGTGCTGACCGCGCTCGTCAACGCGGGTCTGCTCGAACGCGTCGTCTGCATCGTGCGTGCGCGGGACCGCGGACACGCCGTCGCGCGGCTGCGCGACGCGGCGCTGCGCGCGGGCCTCGCGCCGTACTGGGCGGCGCGCCTCGGCGACGCGAACGTGATCGTCGGCGCGCTCGACGACGTGTGGGACCGCGCCGACGCAGCACGCCTCGCGGCCGCGACGCACGTGATTCATTGCGCGGGCCACGCGTCGGTCGCCGACGGCGCACATCTGCAGAGCGATCTCGACAGCACGCTGCGCTTTGCCGCGCGCTGCACGCAGGCGCCGCATCTGCGGCGGTTCGTCTACGTCGGCACGGCATTCGCGGGCGCGGCCGGCGCCGGCGTCGTGCAGGAAGAGCCGGAGCGTGCGCCCTGCATGGGCGAAACGCCGCGCGGTGCGGTGCTCACCGCCCGCTATCTGCACGCGAAGGCGGAAACGGAGCGGCGGCTGCGCGCGCTCGGGTTGCCGCTCGTCGTCGTGCGGCCGTCGCACGTCGTCGGTCACACGGTGCTCGGCACGCGGCCGGCGCCGAATTCGTTCTGGATGTTTCGCGTCGCGCACGCCGCGCGTCGCTTCACCGCGCGGCCGATGACGCGCATCGACATCGTGTCGGTCGACGACGTCGCACGCGCGACGATGCTGCTCGCCGTCAAGCCGACGCTCGCGCATCGCGTCTATCACGTGTCGGCGGGCGAGGACGCACCGATGGTCGCGCAGATCGTGCGCGCGATGGACGAGGCGGTCGGCATCGCGGACGCGCCGCGCTACGCGGCGTGCGCGCCGGCCGAGCTGCCGCAGGTCGTGCGTACCGTGCTCGGCCGCGCGGATCCGGCGCGCGAGCGCGTGATCGGCGACGCGATGCGGCGTTTCGCGGAATTCGCGACGGTCGACCGCGTGTTCGACAACCGCCGCCTGCGCGACGAAATCGATTTCGAGCCGTTGCCGTTCGTCGATTACGTGGAAGCGTGCATGCGCACGTCGCGCGGGATCCCGGTGACCGACCTGATGCGCGGCGCGCGAGACTGACGGTGCCGCACGCGTACGTACCGTTCGCGCACGGCCACGCCGGCACGCAAGGACATCACGACGACATGCCGTTGCCGAGTTCGATCAAGCGATCGAGCGCGCGATAGATGTCGTCGAGGCCGTCCTGGCCGAAGCGCGCTTCGAGCAGCCGATACTGTTCGTCGATGCGCGGGCCGATCTCCGTGACGAGCTTTCTGCTTTGCGGCGTCAGGCTGACCACGAGCCGACGCTGATCCTCCTGCGCGCGCGTGCGCGTGATCAAGCCGTCGCGCTCCATGCGCTCGAGCACGCCCGTGAGGCTCGGGCTCAGAATGCAGCAGCGCCGCGCAATCTGTCCCGCTTCGAGCGACTGCCCCGGCTCGCCGTCGAGCACGCGGATGATCCGCCATTGCTGCTCCGTCAGTGCAAATTCCTTGAGAATGGGGCGGAACAGGCCCATCAGCGTTTCGCGGGCCTCGAGCAGCAGCATGGCCAGATTGCGATGGTCGAGCGTACGGTTCATCGGGGGATGCGGTGAATGGGACGGATGAATCTTAACAGCCGACGGTGGTGAAATTCGTCTATCAGGGTAATCGAGGTTGTCAGCGTCGCTTTGTTTACTTAAGATGTTAAGTATTGACGATGCGCCGCGACGCGCGGCAGAGGAGTCCCGATGGAGCTGTGTTGCACGACCGCCGCGGCGCCGCCGCTGCCGGTCGCGATCGGTACCGTTTATGGCGCACTGCTGAACGAGCGCGCGGCGCTCGCCGCGCTCGGCGACGCGGTGCATGCGGCGCCTTACGGGCGTCCGCCGCAGGCGCCCGTGCTCTACATCAAGCCGGCCAATACGCACGCGCCCGACGGCGCGGCCGTCGTCGTGCCGGCCGGCGTCGAGGCGCTGGAGATCGGCGCGTCGGTGGCCGTCGTGTTCGCGCGCCGTGCGACGCGCGTGCCGGCCGCCCACGCGCTCGACTACGTACACGGCTTCACGCTCGCCAGCGACATATCCGTTCCGCATCCCGACTACTATCGGCCGGCCGTGCGCTTCAAATGCCGCGACGGCTTTTGTCCGCTGGGCCCGGCGATCGTGCCGGTTTCCGCGCTCGCCGACGTCGACGCGATCGCGCTGAGCGTGCGCATCGACGGCGAAGTCGTCGCGCGCACGTCCACCGCGACGCTGATTCGCCCGCTGCGCGAACTGATCGCCGACATCAGCGCGTTCATGTCGTTCGACGCCGGCGACGTGCTGTTGCTCGGCGTTGCGGGCGGCGCGCCGCATGCACGCGCGGGCAGCACGGTCGAGATCGCCGCCGACGGCATCGGCACGTTGCGCCACGCGCTCGTCGCGGAGGAGGCACGATGAAGACGGCACGCGTCGTCTACAACGGCGCCCTGCATGCGGCCGAGCCGGCCGGCGACGGCGCGATCCGCCTCGATACCGGGCGCGTACTCGGCGAGGAGGCCGTCGCGTGGCTGCCGCCCGTCGTGCCGCGCACGACCTTCGCGCTCGGCCTCAACTACGCGGATCATGCGAAGGAACTCGCGTTCAGCGCGCCGGGCGAGCCGCTGATCTTCCTGAAAGGGCCGAACACGTTCATCGGCCACCGGTCGCAGACGGTGCGGCCTGCCGATGCGACGCACATGCACTACGAGTGCGAGCTCGCCGTCGTGATCGGCCGGCCCGCGCGTAACGTCTCGCGCGCGCAGGCGATCGACTACGTGGCCGGCTATACGGTCGCGAACGACTACGCGATCCGCGACTATCTGGAGAACTACTATCGGCCGAACCTGCGCGTGAAGAATCGCGACACGTGTACGCCGCTCGGGCCGTGGTTCGTGAGCCGCGACGAAGTCGGCGACGCCGGCGATCTCGCGCTGCGCACGACGGTGAACGGCCGCGAGACGCAGCGCGGCAGCACGCGCGACATGATCTTCGACGTGCCCGCGCTGATCGAATACATCAGCGGCTTCATGACGCTCGCGCCGGGCGACCTGATTCTGACCGGCACGCCGCAGGGGCTCGCCGACACGCAGCCCGGCGATGTGGTGGTGACGGAAATCGAACGAATCGGCCGGCTCGTGAACACGATCGTCGGCGAAGCGGACTACTATCGCGCGGGCTGAGCCCGTCGCACAAGGAGAGCAGATGACCATCAAGCACTGGATCGACGGCCGCGAGGTCGACAGCCGCGACAGGTTCGCGACGCTGAATCCGGCGACGGGCGACGTGATCGACGAAGTCGCGTCGGGCGGCGAGGCCGAAGTCGACGCCGCCGTGCGTGCGGCGAAGGAAGCGTTTCCGAAATGGGCGAACACGCCCGCGAAGGAGCGTGCGAAGCTGATGCGCAGGCTCGGCGAGCTGATCGAGAAGAACGTACCGACACTCGCCGCGCTGGAAACGCAGGACACGGGCCTGCCGATCGCGCAGACTGGCAAGCAGCTGATTCCGCGCGCGTCGGAGAACTTCCATTTCTTCGCGGAAGTGTGCGTACAGATGAACGGCCGCACGTATCCCGTCGACGATCAGATGCTGAACTACACGCTGTATCAGCCGGTCGGCGTCTGCGCGCTGATCTCGCCGTGGAACGTGCCGTTCATGACCGCAACCTGGAAAACGGCGCCGTGCCTCGCGCTCGGCAATACCGCCGTGCTGAAGATGTCGGAGCTGTCGCCGCTGACGGCCGACCAGCTCGGCCGGCTCGCACTCGAGGCCGGCATTCCGCCGGGCGTGCTCAACGTCGTGCAGGGCTACGGCGCGACGGCCGGCGATGCGCTCGTGCGGCATCCCGACGTGCGCGCGGTGTCGTTTACGGGCGGCACCGTCACGGGCAAGCGGATCATCGAACGCGCGGGGCTGAAGAAATACTCGATGGAGCTCGGCGGCAAGTCACCGGTGCTGATTTTCGACGATGCCGATTTCGATCGCGCGCTCGACGCGTCGCTGTTCACGATCTTCTCGATCAACGGCGAACGCTGTACCGCGGGCTCGCGCATCTTCGTGCAGCGCACGATCTACGACCGCTTCGTGCAGGAATTCGCGCGGCGCGCGAACCGGCTCGTGGTCGGCGATCCGTCCGATCCGGCCACGCAGCTCGGCGCGATGATCACGCGCCAGCATTGGGAAAAGGTCACGGGCTATATCCGCCTCGGCGAACAGGAAGGCGCGCGGATCGTCGCGGGCGGGGCCGACCAGCCCGCCGGGCTGCCCGAGCGGCTGCGCAACGGCAACTTCGTGCGGCCGACCGTGTTCGCCGACGTCGACAACCGGATGCGCATCGCGCAGGAGGAAATCTTCGGGCCCGTCGCGTGCCTGATTCCGTTCGACGACGAAGCGCACGGGCTGCAGCTTGCCAACGACACGGCGTACGGGCTCGCGTCGTACGTGTGGACGCAGGACGTCGGCAAGGTGCATCGGCTCGCGCGCGGGATCGAGGCCGGCATGGTGTTCGTGAACAGCCAGAACGTGCGCGATCTGCGCCAGCCGTTCGGCGGCGTCAAAGCGTCCGGCACCGGGCGCGAAGGCGGCGAATACAGCTTCGAGGTGTTCGCGGAAGTCAAGAACGTCTGCATCTCGATGGGCTCGCATCACATTCCGCGCTGGGGCGTCTGACGCGCGCCGTGGCGCCGCGACAAGAACGATACGGAGACTACGATGGGCAAACTGTCCCTCGCCGCGAAAATCACGCATGTGCCGTCGATGTACCTGTCGGAGCTGCCCGGCAAGCATCACGGCTGCCGCGACGCAGCAATCCGCGGCCATCGGCTGATCGGCGAGCGCTGCCGCGCGCTCGGCGTCGACACGATCGTCGTGTCGGACGTGCACTGGCTCGTCAATGCCGGCTATCACGTGAACTGCAATGCGCGCTTTGCCGGCACGTACACGAGCAATGAACTGCCGCATTTCATCCGCGACATGCATTACGCATATCCGGGCAACCCGGCGCTCGGCCGGCTGATCGCCGAGACGGCGAGCGCGCGCGGCATCGCGACGCGCGCGCACGAGATCGACAGCCTCGAGCTCGAATACGGGACGCTCGTGCCGATGCGCTACATGAACGGCGACCAGCACTTCAAGGTCGTGTCGATTGCCGGCTGGTGCATGTGGCACACGCTCGACGACAGTCGCCGCTTCGGCGAAGCGCTGCTCGAAGCGATCGAAAAGAGCGATTCGAACGTTGCGTTCCTCGCGAGCGGTTCGCTGTCGCATCGTTTCAACGACAACGGCAGCCCCGAGGAATCGATTCACGAGATCAGCCGCGAATTTTTCCGGCAGGTCGATCTGCGCGTCGTCGAACTGTGGAAGCAGGGCGACTTCAGGACGTTCTGCGCGATGCTGCCCGAGTACAACCAGCACTGCCACGGCGAAGGCGGGATGCACGACACCGCGATGCTGCTCGGCCTGCTCGGCTGGGATCGCTACGACAAGCCGGTCGAAATCGTCACCGACTACTTCGCGAGTTCGGGCACCGGCCAGATCAACGCCATTTTTCCGCTGCGCTGAACGCGCACGCATTCGACATCCGACCGGAGACTGCCATGCCGCACATCGTCGTCGAATATACGGCGAACATCCGCGCCGACGCCCGCATTCCCGAGCTGCTGCGCACGATCAACGCGACGCTGATCGCGCAGGGCGGCGTGTTTCCGATCGGCGGGATTCGCTCGCGCGCGATCGAGCTGCACGACTACTGCGTGGCCGACGGCACCGAAGACGACGCGTTCGTGCACGTGACGCTGAAGATCGGCGCCGGCCGCAGCGAGGCGACGAAGCGCGCCGCATGCGACGCGTTGTTCGACGCGATCAAGGCGCATTTCGCGGAGCTGTATGCGAAGCGTTATCTCGCGCTGTCGATGGAGCTGACCGAGTTCAGCGAAAGCGGCTCGTACAAGCACAACAACATCCACGCCCGCTACAAGCGGGCCGACTGAATCCGAACCCCACCATGCTCGATACCGCCACCATCGATGCGCTCGCGCAGCGTCTGCACGACGCCGAACGCGAACGCACGCAGATCCGCCAGATCTCGCTCGACCATCCGGACATCACGATCGACGACGCGTATGCGATCCAGCGCGCGTGGGTCGCGCTGAAGCTCGCGGAAGGCCGCACGCTGAAAGGGCACAAGATCGGCCTCACGTCGAAGGCGATGCAGAACGCGTCGCAGATCGACGAGCCGGACTACGGCGCGCTGCTCGACGACATGTTCTTCGAAGACGGCGGCACGATTCCGACCGATCGCTTCATCGTGCCGCGCGTCGAGGTCGAACTCGCGTTCGTGCTCGGCAAGCGCCTGAGCGGCCCGAACTGCACGATCTTCGACGTCTACGACGCGGTCGACTACGTGGTGCCCGCGCTCGAGATCATCGACGCGCGCAGCCAGTCGATCGATCCGGACACGCAGCGTCCGCGCAAGGTGTTCGACACGATCGCCGACAACGCGGCGAACGCGGGCGTCGTGATCGGCGGGCGGCCGGTGAAGCCGCACGATGTCGATCTGCGTTGGGTCGCGGCCATCATGTCGCGCAACGGCGTGGTCGAGGAAACGGGCGTCGCTGCGGGCGTGCTGAATCACCCGGCGAACGGCGTCGCGTGGCTCGCGAACCGGCTCGCACGCTTCGACGTCGCGCTCGAGCGCGGCCAGATCGTGCTCGGCGGGTCGTTTACGCGGCCGTGCGCGGCGCGTCGCGGCGACACGTTCAGTGTCGACTACGGCCCGCTCGGAACGATTCAGTGCTACTTCGGGTGAACAGACGATGCAGATGCCGACGAATACGTTCAAGGCCGCGCTCGCGCGCGGCGACGCGCAGATCGGGCTGTGGCTCGGTCTCGCCAATCCGTACAGTGCCGAAATCGTCGCGGGCGCCGGTTTCGACTGGCTGCTGATCGACGGCGAGCACGCGCCGAATACGGTGCCGTCGATCGTCGCGCAGCTGCAGGCGATCGCGCCGTATCGGTCGCAGCCGGTCGTGCGCGTGCCGTGGAACGATCCGGTGATCGTCAAGCAGGTGCTCGATCTCGGCGCGCAGACGCTGCTCGTGCCGATGGTGCAAAGCGCCGACGAAGCGCGCGCGGCGGTGGCGGCCACACGCTATCCGCCGCACGGGATGCGCGGCGTCGGCAGCGCGCTCGCGCGTGCGTCGCGGTGGAATCGCGTGGGCGACTACCTGCATCGCGCGAACGACGAGATGGCCGTGCTCGTGCAGGTCGAGACGCGCGCGGGACTCGACGCGATCGACGCGATTGCGCGCGTCGAAGGGGTGGACGGAGTGTTCATCGGGCCCGCGGACCTGGCCGCCGATCTCGGGCACCTCGGCAATCCCGGGCATCCGGACGTGCAGGCGGCGATCGACAGTGCGATCCGGGCGATCAAGGCGGCCGGGAAGGCGCCGGGAATTCTCAGCGCGGATGAAGCGGCCGCGCGGCGTTACCTCGAAGCGGGCGCGCTGTTCGGCGCGGTCGGCGTCGATACGACGTTGCTGGCAAGGAGCGCGGAGCGGTTGGCGGCGCAGTTCAAGGGGAAGGCGGGCGAGGCCGGGAAGACGGGGGATGGGACGTATTGAACGATGAAGCCGGCTGCGCTCGGAGTATTTGGGGTTCGTTCAAATTTCGTTTATTGCGAATTTCGTTTATTTCGAATAGACTGCTGAAATCCTGAAATTCCGATTGGAGAACGCAATGCATTACGCCACGACACCCGACATGATCTTGCCCGTCGAGCGCGAGATGCAGGCGGCCGTCGAGGGGCAACGCATGCTGGCGGCTTATCTCGCAACACGGACCGATACGCAGCGCATTCAGATTTTTGATGACGAGAACCGAGCCCATCAGGTCGAGCTGCCGACGTCCGCACTTCGTCTGCTGGTGGATATTCTCGCGGAATTGGCGGATGGCAACGCTGTCAAGGTTGTGCCGGTTCATGCGGAATTGACGACGCAGGAAGCGGCAGATCTGCTCAATGTCTCCCGCCCGCATCTGATCAAGCTGCTTGAGTCGAATGCATTGCCCTATCACCGGACCGGCAAGCATCGGCGCGTGCGGTTTTCGGATCTGATGCGCTACAAGGCTGAGCGCGACCAAGAGAGTGCTGACGCAATGGAAGAACTGAGCAAGCAGGCACAGGATCTGCGGATGGGCTACGAATGACGCATTCGCCATTTACGGCGATCTACGATGCCTGTGTGCTTTATCCCGCGCCGCTTCGCGATTTCCTGATGCGGCTGGCGTTAAGTGGATGTTTCCGGGCGCGGTGGAGCGCACATATTACCGACGAGTGGAAGCGCAATCTGTTGGACAACCGTCCGGATTTGACAGCGGAACAGCTTGATCGAACCTCGAGTTTGATGGATCGAGCGATACCGGATGCCGTCGTGACCGGTTATGAATCGTTGATTGCCGGGCTTGTTCTCCCGGATGCCGACGATCGTCACGTGCTTGCCGCTGCAATCCGTTGCAACGCCAGCGTGATCGTGACGTTCAATCGAAAGGACTTTCCGGAAGAGGCGTTGTTGCCGTACGGCATCGAGGCCCAGCATCCAGACGAGTTCGTCGATAATCTTTTCGACCTCGAACCCGCAGTGGTCGTTGCGGCCGCGCGACGACAGCGAGAGGCGCTTAAACAACCACCGTTGACTGCAGACCGGTACCTCGAGATCTTGCGACGACAAGGCATGGTGCAGACGTGTCAGTCGCTCGACGCCTATCGAGCACTTCTTTGAACGGGTGTTGTGCGGTGCGCGGATTCAGTAATGTCATGTGACCGCGCGTCGATGCTTTCGCCATCTAACGTCCATACGTTCCGGCCGGCGTCGTGCTCTGCGATTGCCGTCACCGGTATGCTTCGCGATCACGAACGCGGCGCACGGGTGGCGAACGACGAATTCGCTGCTTGCAGTTTTCAACAATGCCGTGCGCGTTACATTCGGCGGCGTCTAGCCGATCGGCACCGGCGCTGCATGTGAATCATGACGAAGTTCGCTCCTTGCTGGCTTCAAGTCGCGCCAGCTCCCCATACTTCCCCGGCGTCGTCCCGAGCGCACGCCGAAACATGTCGATGAACGCGCTCACGTTCTCGTAGCCGAGATCGAGCGCGATCGTCGTGACCGGCACACCGTCGGCCACTTTCTCTAGCGCGCGCATCAGCCGCGCCTGCTGACGCCACTGCGCGAACGTCAGCCCCGTCTCCGCGACGAAACGCCGGCTCAGCGTGTGTGCGCCGAGCCCGGCCCAGCGCGCCCAGTCTTCGAGCCGGCGGTTGTCGGCCAGATCGGCGGCGAGCGCATCGGTGATCCGCACGAGCCGTGGATCGCGCGGCCGCACGAGCCCGAGCGACTGCGCGTCCGCCGCGGCGATCTCGTCGACGATCACGTCGGCGATCCGCGCCTGCGCGGCGTCGAGCGCCGATCCATCCCAAGTCGCGGCGCGCCGCACGGCTTCGCGCAGCAACGGCGTCGTACGGATCGCGCGCGGTTCCGACGGCAAGGCGCCGCAGCGCGCCTCGGCCACGAACACCGACCATCCCGAAAACGGTCCGAACGACTGCAGCCCGTGCCGGCAGTGCGGCGGAATCCAGATCGCATGGATCGCCGGTACGACCCAGTCCTGATCGTCGAGCCCGATCGACAGCAGCCCGCTCAAGGCGCCGACGAGCTGCCCGCGCGCATGCGCATGCGGCGCGGTCGTACGCGCATCGCGCTGCGTGAGCACGGCCGCGGCGACGAACGGACCGTCGTCGCTGAGCACGAGCCGCGCGGGAAGAAGGGGGGTGGACATGGCCGAATCTCCGTATCGAATGGCTTTTATACCGGAGATCGGCATCGATCGCACGCGTAAATTGTGCGCTTCGATCACAGACATGGAGCCGGACGATGCGAGCCGAACAATTGCTTCCCGACGATCAGGACCGGCTCGATGCCGGCGACACGACGATCCGTAAGGGCACCGTCGGTGCGTTTCTGATCAACGCGCGCGTGCTGACCGACCCGCATGCGTCGACGGAAGAGCGCGCCCGCGCAGAGGCCGACGTGCTCGACGCATTGCCGGCGCTGCGCGCGCTCGGGCTGTTCGAGGTGCTCGACGTGCGCGATCGCGCGCTGCGCGCGTGGCTCGACGCGCATTGAGGGGTGCGCGCGACAGCGCGACGTCAGGCGTACGCGTGCGGCCAGCCCGGTATTCACATCAGCACATTCGAGGAATCGACATGAAAGCGGCAGTCATGAAGGGGCCCGGCGAAGGGCCGGTCTATATGGAATTCGACGCGCCGCACGCGCAGCCGGGTCACCGGCTGATCGACGTGACGGCGTCGGCGGTGAGCCGGCTGGCGCAGGGGCGCGCGTCGGGTGCGCACTACTCGTTCGACGGGCGTTATCCGTTCGTCGTCGGCGTCGACGGCGTCGGGCGGCTCGACGACAGGCAGCGCGTTTACTTCTTCAGCGCCGCGGCGCCGTTCGGCGCGATGGCCGAGCGCACGATCGTGCCCGATACGCAATGGGTGTCGCTGCCGGACGATCTCGACGACGTCACGGCCGCCGCGATCGCGAATCCTGCGATGTCGTCGTGGGCGGCGCTGACCGAACGCGCGCGCATGACGCGCGGCGAGACGGTGCTCGTCAACGGCGCGACGGGCGCGTCGGGCCGGCTCGCGGTGCGGGTCGCAAAGCACCTCGGCGCCGCGACGGTGATCGCGACGGGACGCAACACGGCCGCGCTCGATGCGTTGCTGGACGCCGGTGCGGATGCCGTCGTGCCGCTGCAGCAGGACGCGGCGGCGCTCGCGCGTGCGCTCGAGCCGCACTGGCGTGCGGGCGTCGACGTCGTGCTCGACTATCTCTGGGGCGAGACCGCGCGCACGCTGCTGACGAGCGCGGCGCAAAACGTGCCAGCGGGACGCGCGCTGCGCTTTGTGCAGATCGGCTCGATGGGCGGCGGCGACGTGTCGCTGCCGGGCGCCGTGCTGCGCGCCGCGGCGATCGAACTGATGGGCAGCGGGCTGGGCAGCGTGCCGCTGCCGCGGTTGCTCGCGGTCGCGCGCGGCGTGTTCGACGCCGCCGCACGCGCACGGCTGACGCTCGACACACGCGTGGTGCCGCTGTCGGCGGTCGGTGAGCACTGGAGCGACACGAGCAGTGCCGTTCGTACGGTGTTCACGATGGGAGCTTGAAGGCTAACCGCCGTGCTACGCCGTGGGCGACATGCGTGCCGTCGCCCGCGTCATCGAGCGCGGCGTCAAAACCGCTGCTGAATCCCCGCCGTCACGCCGACCTGTGTCGCGCCATACCCGGCGAAATCGCGCGACACATCCACCTTCCGGTCGTGCTTGGCGTTCGCGATCGCGAACGCGCCGGAGGCGCGCACTGAATGACGCATTCACTGTTTGCAGTCTTCAACAATGCCTGTGTGCGTTATGTTGCGCCGCCGGCTTGTCTGCGGAACGCATCAGGCACCGCGTTTCCGCCCGAAACGGCGACCGTATGTGCAAGGCCAGCATGCGGAGCTGGAACGCCCCGCGTTCGGGATTCGATTGTGCGGACCATGACAGGCGAGGCACCATCGCGCCGGCGACTTCATCACATTTCCCGACGACGGACGATCATGCTGCCCAAACCCATAACGGTGTATTTCGAATGAACGGATTGGCGACAGGTGTGCAAGCGGCCGGCATGCTCGCACTCGCGGCCGTCGTCCTGCTCGGAATCACGGCAGGGCTGCTGATCGTCGTCTTATACAGCTTCTCGCGCCAGGAGGGACGCCTCGGACGAATGAAGTCGGGAATGAAGGTGCTCGGTTCCGCTCTGGCAATTGTCATCTTGCTGTTCTGCGCCGGCGCCTACTACAAGGACGCTCGCTTACGTGCACGCGCGACGCAGTTCGTCACCGAACTTTCCCGGGGCGACGGGGGACGCTACGCCGCGCGATATGCGTACCTCGGAGGGGAGCGAATCCTTTTGCGGCTCTATCGGACCTCCGATATGCAATTGCTTGCCGAGCGCACGTACGCGTACCCCGATGCCGTCCGCTTGATATGGACCAAGGAATCGTTGATCTTCGATACCGCCGTCGACCATGATGGAGAGATCAGGTTGCCGCCCACCGGCTTTGATCGACTCAAAGCCATGTTGCCGTAGTAGGCGGCGCTCCTGCGTGAGCGACTTCATCCGAGTGTGAAAAGGCGTCGCACGACGGCGCGCGAGCGCAGATGACCGCGCCGCGCACAGGCACGGGTGACGTGCGTACCGCCGCCCGCGTCATCGAGCGAGATGTCAAAACCGCTGCTGAATCCCCGCCGTCACGCCCACCTGCGTCGTGCCGTACCCGGCGAAATCGCGCGACACGCCGACCTTCTGATCATGCTTCGCGATCGCGAACGCGCCCGACAGATACAGCACCGTGCGCTTCGACAGCGCGTAGTTCGCGCGCATCGACACGAGCGTCGGATCGGCGTCGGTGCCGCCCTTGATGTCCTGGTGATAGACGGCAGCGATCAGCGAGAACGTCGGTGTGAACTGGTACGACCCGCCGACCCAATACGTGTCGCTCAACTGGTTCGCGGCGCTCGTGTGAAACGTGCGCCGATAGTTGCGATAACCGGCCATCGTCTTCAGGTTGCCGAAGTCGTAGCTGAGGCCCGCGTGGATTCCCTGGATGTAGTTGACCGTGTCGGCGGGCGTGACGCTGTCGGCCGCGCCGTTCTGCCGGTCGAACGTGACCACGGCCGCGAACGGTCCCGTCTCGTAGCCGAGCGCGACGTCGTACTTCGAGCTGGTCTTCACGCTGCCCGGCACGTTGCCGAAGCCGTACATCGCGCCGAACTTGAAGCCGCCGAACTCGCCGTCGTAACGCACTGCGTTCGACGAGCGCGTGAACATGCCGTCCTTGCGGCTGCCGGTCGCCATCGACGACGTCGCCCACGAGTAGTTCTGCGCATAACCCATCGGGTCGAACGGCAGCAGGTAGTCATAGGTGACGGTGTAGTTGCGGCCGAGCGTCAGCTCGCCCCATTTGCCTTTCAGGCCGACCGTCGCACGGCGCGCGAAGATCGAGTCGGGGCCGTCGTCGAATGCGCCGTTCGCGAGATCGATGCCGCTTTCGAGCCGGAACACGGCCTTCAGGCCGCCGCCGAGATCCTCGACGCCGCGCAAACCCCAGCGCGACGTGTTCTTGTTGCCCGACTTCAGCTTGACCGAGCTGCCGCCTTCCGGCGCCGCGTGGTTCGTGTACTCGATGCCGGCATCCATGATCCCGTACAGCGTGACCGACGATTGCGCGTGCGCGGCGCCGGCCGCGAGACCGGCGACGGCGGCCGAGCCGGTCAGAACGGCGGCGCGAAGGGAACGTGACTTCATTGACGGTGTCTCCTTGGTTCTTGTGGTTGAGGTGAAACGGATGCGGCGCGCAGCCGACCGCGGCGGACGCCGCCGGCCGTCTGCGCGCAAATGCACGCGAGCGCGTGGTGCGATGGGAGCGGCGTGCATACGTGCGGCGTGCATACGTGCGGCGTGCACACGTGCGGCATGGGTGCGGTATGCAGCCGCGCCACGCACACGCCGCCCGGGTCAGCCCGCTTTCGCGAATGCCCAGCAGTCGTTGGCCGGAAACTCGATCCAGTGCTTGCCGGCCGCACGCGGCACGTGGCCGAACGCGCGCAGCCGCATGTCGCCGCAATGGAACAGGTATTCCCAGCGGTCGCCGAGATACATCGACGTGACGAGGTCGGCCTGCAGCCGGTTGGCGCCGGGGCCGTCCGCGACCTGCACGCGCTCGAGGCGGATCACGGCCTGCGCGGGCTGGCCCGGCGCGAGCGTGTCGCGCGCGAGCGCGCGCAGCTGCCAGCCGTCGCCGGCGAGCGTCACGCATTCGCCGTCGACGGCCGCGACACGCGCGTCGATCCGGTTGTTGCTGCCCATGAACTCGGCCGTATACAGCGAGCGCGGCGCGCCGTACAGCTCGGCCGGCGTGCCTTCCTGCTCGATGCGGCCGTTGCGCAGCAGCAGGATGCGGTCGGACATCGCCATCGCTTCGGTCTGGTCGTGCGTCACGCAGAGCGCGGAGAGCCCGAGCGACACGATCAGCTCGCGCAGCCACGCGCGCGCTTCCTCGCGCAGCTTCGCGTCGAGGTTCGAGAGCGGCTCGTCGAGCAGGATCACGGGCGGGTTGTAGACGAGCGCGCGCGCGATCGCGACGCGCTGCTGCTGGCCGCCCGACAGCTGATGCGGAAAGCGTTCCGCGAGGTGGCCGAGGCCGAGCTGCTCGAGCGCGTTCTGCACGCGGCGTTTCTGTTCGGCCGCGGCGACGCGGCGCAGCTTCAGGCCGTAGCCGACGTTGTCGGCGACGGTGCGATGCGGCCACAGCGCATACGACTGGAACACGAGGCCGAGCGAGCGCTGCTCGACGGGCAGATCGACGCGCTGCGCGCCGTCGAAGAACACGCGATCGTCGAGCTGGATGCGCCCGTCGGACGGCTGTTCGAGGCCGGCCACCGCGCGCAGCAGCGTCGTCTTGCCGCTGCCCGACGCGCCGAGCAGACACACGACTTCGCCGGCCTTCAGTTCGAACGACACGCCTTTCAGGATCGGATTGGCGCCGTAGCTGAGATGCAGATCGTCGACGATGAGCTTATCCATGAAGTTTCACTCCGAAACGCAGGGCCACGCCGAGACCGACGCCGACCATCGCGATGTTGATGACAGAGAGCGCGGCGACCTGATCGACCGCGCCGGTCGCCCACAGCGACACGAGCAGCGCGCCGATCACTTCGGTGCCGGGCGACAGCAGATAGACGGCGGTCGAGTATTCGCGCTCGAAGATCATGAAGATCAGCAGCCACGCGGCGAGCAGGCCGAAGCGCACGAGCGGCAGCGTCACGTCGAGCGAGACGCGGCTGCGCGTCGCACCGACGCTGCGTCCGGCTTCCTCGAGCTCGGGGCCGACCTGCAGCAGCGCGCTCTGGATCAGCCGCATCCCGTACGCGAGCCACACGACCGTGTACGCAATCCAGATGCTCCACATCGAGTTCTTCAGCTCGCGCAGCCCGGGCACGAACAGGAAGATCCAGAGGAACGCGAGACCGGCGAGCAGGCCCGGCACCGCGCGCGGCAGCAGCACGAGGTAGTCGAGCAGCTTCGTCGCCCAGTCGTGGCGGCGATGGCCGGCGAACGCGACGAGCGAGTAGAAGCCGACCGCGAGCGCGCCGCCGATCACGCCGATGCCGAGCGTGTTGACGATCGCGCGCACGAGGTTGTCCTGTTCGAACAGCTCGGTGAAGTTCGCGAGCGTCAGCACTTCGCCGAGCGCGACGCCTTCGCCCCAGTTCGTGACGAACGCGCGCAGCACGATCCCGGAGATCGGCACGATCACGGTCAGCGTGAGCCACAGCGCGACGATCGCGAGCGCGACCCAGCGCCACACGCCGAGCGGCAGCACGGTCGAGCGGCCGGCCTTGCCCTTCACGGTGACGAAGCGGTTGGCCGTCTTCAGCAGGCGGCGCTGCAGCAGCACGAGCGGAAACGTGATCGCGACGATGCAGACGGCAACGGCCGCCATCAGGTGATACGACGGCACGCCGAGCTTGTTGGTCAGCTTGTACAGATAGGTGGCGAGCACGAGATGGCCTTCCGGATCGCCGAGCACGAGCGGCAGCCCGAACACCTCGAAGCCGAGGAAGAACACGAGCACGCCGGCGAACAGCAGGGCGGGCATCGTCATCGGCAGGCTCACGTCGAGCGCGACGCGGAACGGCCGCGCGCCCGTCACGCGCGCCGCTTCCTCGACGTCCGAGCCGAGATTGCGCAGCGCGGCCGACGAGTACAGATAGACGTGCGGCACGTGCGTGAGGCCGACGATCACCGTGATCGCGAAGATCGAATAGACGTTCCACGGCACGCTCTGCGCGCCGAACAGTTCCTTGAACCACACCGAGTAGAAGCCGACCGGGCCGGCCGCGACCACGTAGCCGAACGCGAGCACCATCGGCGACACGAACACGGGCGTGAGCAGCAGCGGTTCGAGCCAGCGGCGGCCGGGCAGGTCGGTGCGCACCATCAGGAACGCGAGGATGCCGCCGAGCGGGATCGAGATGAACAGCATCCCGCCGGCGATGATGAACGAGTTCTTTACGGCCGACCAGAAGTCGGGGTCGTGGAAGATGAAGCGGAAGCCTTCGATGCCGAGCGTCTTGTTGGCGTCGAAGAACGGCGCGGACAGCAGGCTCTGGAACAGGATGAAGCCGAGCGGCAGTGCGACCGCGACGGTCAGCACCGCGACGACGATCCAGCGCAGCATGCCGGCGAGCGGCTGCAGGCTGCGCGCCGGCAGCGCGGGAATCGCGTCGCCGTTGCCGGCGTGGGGCGGAACGGCGGCGGCCGCTCCGCGTGTGCTGGTTGAAAGCATGAGTTCGCCCCTGCGGCCATCGGAATGGCCGCCGCAAGGAAAATCGGAAAGGGGAAGGGTGCGGCCCGCGCGGCGTCGCGCGGGCGGCCGTCAGCCGATCAGCGCTTGATCGCCTGCTGCCATTGCTTCAGGAAGGCGAGCCGCTTCGACTGGTCGAGATAGACGAGTAGGCCCGTGCCGATCGGAATCGGCTTCAGCGAATCGCCGAGTTCCTTCGTGAGGCTCGCGGCCGACGTTTCGCCGGTCACGTCCGTGCGGATCGCGTACAGGTTCGCCTGGTTCGCGATCAGCGTCTGGCCGCGCTTCGACAGCAGATAGTCGACCCACAGCTTCGCGGCGTTCGGATTCTTCGCCTTCTTCGAAATCGTCGCGAGACGGCTCACGACCTGCGTGTAGTCCTTCGGAAACACGTAGCCGATCGACTTGTCCTTCTTGGCCTTCGCGTACGCATAGGAGCCGATGATGTTGTAGCCGATCAGGTTCTCGCCCGACGAGATCCGTTCCATCATCGCGCCCGTGCTCGACTGCAGCTTCGGGCCGGTCGCGCCGATCGCCTTCACGAGCTCCCACGTGATCTTCTCGTTCAGGTGCGCGTCCTGCGTCAGCGCATTGAAGCCGACGCCGGACTTCTCGACGTCGTAGGTCGTCAACTTGCCCTTGAACTTGTCGGGCTGCGACGCGAGCAGCTTGATCAGGTCGGTGCGCGTCTTCGGCACTTCGTTTTCCGGAATCAGCCGCTTGTTGTAGACGATCGCAAGCGGCTCGAACGTCGTGCCGTACGCCTGCTTCTGGTATTGCGCCCACTGCGGCACGTGCGCGCTCTCGGGCGAATCGTACTGCGCCATCAGGCCGTCGTTGACGAGCTTCACCTGCAGGTCCATCGCCGAGCTCCAGAGCACGTCGGCGCTCGTGCTGTTCGCCGCGTTCTCGCTGATGTAGCGGTTGTACAGCTCGGTGCTGTTCATGTCGTTGTACTCGACCTTGACGCCGTACAGGCTTTCGAAGTCCTTGATCAGCGGCCGCACGAGGCCCGTGTCGGTCGTCGAGTAGACGATCAGCTTGCCTTCCTGCTTCGCGGCGTCGATCACGCCCTGGTAGCTACCCGGATACCCGGCCGGGACCTGCGCGGCGGCCGTGCCGGCGGCGGCGCCCAGGACGATCGCCAGCGCGGCGGCGAGATGCTTCGGTGCAAACGGCATGTCTTCCTCCAGTTACGTTTTCTGTTGTGTCGTTCGAGTGACGCGGATGTTAAGTGCGAGGCACTTTCAGCCTGCTTTCATTTCCGTTGACGATTGTGTCGTGCGCGTCATGGATTTCCCGAAGTCGATGCGGCGAGGGCCGCGCGCCGTGCAATCGATAGCCGACGCCGCGCATGACTTCCGGCATGGCCGAAGCGCCCGCGCACCGGAGCTTCCTGCGCAGCCGGCTGACATGACTGTCGACGGTGCGCTCCAGCGCGTCGGCGTTCATCGGGCACGCGTCGACGAGTTCGCCGCGCGTGAACATACGGTCCGGCGAGCCGGCCAGGCGACCGTCGGCCGCGGCGCGGTGCGCGGGCCGCTGCGCGCAAAACGCCGGGCGGAGCGACGGGCTGCAACGGACATGCTTGGATCTGCTTCGCAAGCGCCGTTTCGCGCGTGACTCGATGGCAATCGGCTACGGGGCCCGCGAGCGCGCAACCGGGTTTGTGCGAGGCGTCGGCGCGGAAAGGATCATGTAATGTAGCGGCCTGACATTTGCCTGACCGGAATCGCCATGCGTGTGCTGCTCGTCGAAGACAACCCCCTCCTTGCGCAGTCGCTGAACGACGCGCTGAGTGCCGCGCGGTTCGCGGTCGACCACATGGCGGACGGCGAGGCGGCGGACCACGTGCTGCGCACGCAGGATTACGCGCTGGTGATCCTCGATCTCGGGCTGCCGAAGCTCGACGGGCTCGAGGTGCTGCGGCGGCTGCGCGCACGCCGCAATCCGGTGCCGGTGCTGATCCTCACGGCGCACGGCTCGGTCGAGGATCGCGTGAAGGGTCTCGACCTCGGCGCCGACGACTATCTCGCGAAGCCGTTCGAGCTGACCGAGCTTGAGGCGCGCGCCCGTGCGCTGATCCGGCGCAGCCTCGGCCACGAACACTCGCGCGTCGAATGCGGGCCGCTCGCCTACGACAGCGTCGATCGCAGCTTCCGGCTCGCGGGCGAGCCGCTGCCGCTCACGCCGCGCGAGCGCTCGGTGCTCGAGGTGCTGATCCTGCGCAACGGCCGCGCGATCAACAAGGAAACGCTGTCGGAAAAGATCTTCGGCCTCGACGAATCCGTCAACGCCGACGCGATCGAGATCTACGTGTACCGGCTGCGCAAGAAGCTCGAGAACAGCGGCGTCGCGATCGTCACGCTGCGCGGGCTCGGCTATCTGCTCGAAGCGAAGGGCGACGCGTGAAGCAGCCGAACCTGCGGGCCCAGGTCGCGCTGTGGTTGCTGCTGCCGCTGCTCGGCCTGCTCGCCTTCGATTCCTGGCTCACCTACCAGCGCGCGATGAGCGCCGCACACGTCGCGTTCGATCGCACGCTGTCGTCGTCGCTGAAGTCGATCCGCGAAGGCGTGCGGCTCAACGACGGCGACATCGAGGTCGACCTGCCGTATCTCGCGCTCGAGATGTTCGAATCCGGCGACGGCGGCAAGATCTACTACCTGATCCGCGAGGACAACGGCCGCACGATCACGGGCTATCCCGACCTGCCGCTGCCGCCCGGCGACGACGCGGCCGCGGCCGGCGATCGCACGCTGTTCGTCACGCACTACTACGACGTCGTCTATCGCGGCGAGCAGTTGCGCATGGCCGCGCTGCGCGTGCCGGTGCACGACGTGCCGACCGCGCAGACGCGCATCGTCTGGGTGATGGTCGGCGAGACGATCGAGGCGCGCCAGGCGCTGGCGCGGCAGATTCTCGTCGGCTCGCTGTTGCAGGAAGGGCTGCTCGTCGTGCTCGCGCTCGGCATCGTATGGCTCGGCGTCGGGCGCGGGCTGCGGCCGCTGAACCGGCTCTCGGCGACGGTCGCCGCGCGCAGCGAGGACGATCCGACGCCGCTCGATACGGGCGGGATGCCGAGCGAACTCGCGCCGCTCGTCGAGTCGATCAACCAGTACATCGGTCGCACGCAGCGGATGCAGGTCGCGCGGCGGCGCTTCTTCGCGGACGCCGCGCATCAGCTGAAGACGCCGCTCGCGGCCGTGCAGGCCGGCGTCGAACTCGCGCTGCGCCCCGACGAGCAGCCGCGCGTGAACGTGCATCTGCGTCGCGTGAACGGCGCGGTGCGGCAGGCCGCGAAGATCGTCCAGCAACTGCTGTCGTTGTCGCGGCTCGATTCGGACAGCGGCCATGCGGTCGCGCACAAGACGGTCGCGCTGCATCGGCTGGCGCGCAGCGTGACGCTCGACTGGTCGCCGGTCGCGCGCGCACGCGACATCGATCTCGGCTTCGAGCACGATGCCGACGTCACGGTGCACGGCCAGCCCGATCTGCTCGGCGAGATGATCGGCAACCTGATCGACAACGCGATCCGCTATGCGGGCGACCGCGCGGTGATCACGGTGCGCGTGTCGCGCGAGGGCGAGTGCGCGCGGCTCGACGTGATCGACAACGGGCCCGGTATTCCCGAAGACGAACGCGATGCGGTGTTGGAGCGCTTTCATCGCGGCAGCACGACACAGACGGTGGAAGGCACGGGGCTCGGGTTGTCGATCGTGCGCGAGATTGCGCGCGTGCATCGGGGCAGTGTGGTGCTAGCCCCTGCAGCGGGCGGCGGCTTGATCGTGACGGTGCGCTTGCCGGCGGCGGACGACGCGGCGTCGCGCGTGCGCTGAGCTTGATCAAATCTAATCGCCGAAGCCGATCTCCGCATCGAGCGGCTGGCCGACCTCGAGCCACGCACCGGCGCCTTCGACGACGATCGCGTTGATGCCGAACGTCAGCGCACCGTCGTAGTTCGGATTCGCACGATAGGTCTGCAGCGTGTCGGTCGGTTCGTGCGGCCATGCCGGATCGGGCGCGCCGGTGCGCTGGTCGATCGTCGGCATCGGGCAGCGCGTGCAGAGCTTCACGAGACGCAGCCGCACGCGCGTCGCGCCGTCGGCATCGAGGTGCTCGACGAAATCCTCTTCATACGCCTCGAGGTCGGATACGACGAGGTTCGGCCGGAAGCGGTTCATCGGAATCGCGGCCGCGCCCTTTGCGGCGAGTCGCGCGTTCAGATCGTCGAGCGACGCCTGCCCGATCACGAGCAGCGGATAGCCGTCGGCGAACTGCGTATGCGCGTCGACGTCGCCCGTCCATTTGGCGCTGCATGCGCGCCGTGCGTCGCGCGCGAAGCGCACGAGTTTCGCGGGTTCGCCGAGCCACTCGCTGAACCACGCCGACGTATCCGTGCCGGTATCGATCGCATCGACGGTGTCGCGCCACACGGTGGCGGCGATCGTCGGCGTGGCCGGCGTCGCGTCGCCGTCGAGCGGCGTGCTCAGTTCGCGCATGCCGGGCGCGTACAGCACGAGCGTGTCGCCGTCGAACGCGGGCTGCACGAGCGCGAGGCGCGGATGTGTGCGTTGCGTGATCATCCGGCCGTGCGCGTCGGTCACCATCCAGTGGCGGTCGTAAGCGAGACCGGTATCGAGCAGTTGCGCGCGCGGCAGCGCGATACCGGCGCAGGATTTGATCGGGTAGACGTGGAGTTCGGCGATGGCTGGCATGACGCTGGCTGACGTGGACGAAACGGTCGAGCCGCGATTGTGCCAGATCGCACGACGGCCGTCCGTGCGGCCGGTCACGCGAGCGGGAAGCCGAGGTCGAACGTCGTGCGCACGTCGAGCGGCTGGCGCAGCAGCCCGGCCTTCAGATAGAAGTCCGCGGTGCGCTGCTGTTCGGCGATCACCGTTGCATCGATCGGCTGCCAGCGCGTTTCCCGACGCTGGAACTGCAGTTTCGCGGCGGCCGGCGGAATGCCGATGATCCGCGCGAGCGTCGCGGAATACGCGTCGACATGCCGGTACGACCATTGCTGCGCGCGCACGACGCGTTGCAGGAAATCGCGCAGCACGTCGCGCTTCGATGCGATCGCGGCGTCGGTCGCGGCGAGGTAGCTGAGCCCCGACCACAGGCCGCGGCCGTTGACGAGCACGCGCGCGCGGCCACTCGTTTCGGCGAGCGCCGTATAGGGCTCCCAGGTTGCCCAGGCGTCGATCGAGCCGGTCGCGAGCGCGAGCATCGTATCGGCCGGCGGCAGGAAGCGGAACGATACGGCGTCGGGCGGCAGGCCGGCCGCGTCGAGCGCCTTCAGCGTGACGAAATGGCCGATCGATCCGCGCGTGGTGCCGATCCGCTTGCCTTTCAGATCGGCCGCGCGTTTCAGCGTCGCGTCGGGCCGCACGAGCACCGCGGTGCCGAACGGATCGGAGCGGTTCGCGCCGATCACCTTGATGCGTGCGCCCGACGCGAGCGCGAAGATCACCGGCGCGTCGCCGATCGGCCCGCAATCGACGGCCGCCGCGTTCAGCGCTTCGGCGAGCGGCGCGGCCGCCGGGAATTCGGTCCAGGCGATGTCGTAGGCGAGGTCGTGCAGTTCGCCGGCCGCTTCGAGCAGCGCGCGCAGCCCGCCTTTCTGGTCGCCGGCCCGCAGCAGCGGGCGTGCACCGGCCTGCGCGCGCAGCGCGGCGGGGGCGACGCTCAGCGTGGCGGCGGTGGCGAGCGCACCGGCGTGCGCGAGGAAGTGGCGTCGGGTCGGATTCATCGTCAAGGTGATCGTCGGAAAGAGGGTTCGGGGAAATCAATGCGGCAGGCCGGCCTGCACGTCGCGTACGGGTTCGGCGTCGATGCGCAGCAGCAGCGCGGTCAGCGAATCGGCGGCGCCCGTTGAGCGTGACGGGCCTGCTCCGGCGTCCGCGGCGCAGAGCAGATCGGCGGCCGACCAGCCCGTGCTGCCCGGCAGCGCACGCATCCGCAGCCAGCCGCGGCGGTCCGTGAACAGCTGCGTGCCGCCGAGCGCATCGGCCGGCACGCCGGCGATCGTCGCGAACGTGCGCCACGCGCCCGGCGACGCGGCGACGCAGTTCGCCCGCGCGGCCGTCGACGGCGGCAGCGGCGCGTCGTCGGTCGTGACGAGCAGCGTCTGCCAGCGCGGGTCTTCCGGCGGCGGCGCGCTGCCGGGCCGCAGCGCGACGATGCGCACCCGCTGTCCTTCGCGCCAGCGCGCGAGCGGCTGCGCCGCCGCCTCGCCGCAGCGCACGTCGAGCGCCGGCAGCGGGACCGGCACGGGCCACGCGCCGGCCGTCCGTGCGCCGCTGCCGGCCGACAGCGCTTTCAGGTAATCGAGCACGGCCCACGTGTCGGCGGCATCGAGCGTCGCGGCGAAGCCGGGCATCGACGGCGCATCGTGCGCGTCGCGCATGCCGTGCCGCACGTGCCAATACAGCTCGCCGTCGAGCCGCCGCGCGAGCAGCGTGCCCGCGAAGGTCGGCGGCCAATGCGCGAGCGTCGCGGCGAGCGGCCCTTCGCCGCGGCCGTCCGCGCCGTGACAGGCCGCACAGTGCCGCGCATACAGATTCGCGCCGTGCATCACGGTCGCGACTGAAAACGGCTCGGGGCTGCGCTGAAAACTCGTCGGCACGGCCGGCGCAAGCCACAGCGACGCGGGCGGCCACGGCGCGCACCACGCGAGCGCGAGCGCGCCGATTGCCGCGGTGACGCGCCACCGGCGCGAAGCGACCGCGACGCAGCCGAGCGCGACCGCGAGCGCCGTCGCCGCACAGGCGAGCGCCAGCTGTCGCGTGAGTCCGGCATCGATGCGTAACGTCTCGAGCGCGATGCGCCGCGCCCACGGCCACGCGGCCTGTCCGTCGGCGTCGCCGGTCAGGCCGACCGCGTGCAACGCGCGCGCGAGCGCGATCTGCGTGCGATACAGCGACTGCAGGAACATGAGCGCCCAGTCGGCGAACGGCGGCACCGTCATCGGCGCACCGATTGCCGCACGCGGCCGATGCGGTCTACCCGGCGAACGGCAGCCTGCATCTACCAGCTCGCATCGAGCCCGAGATGGCGCAGCGCTTCGTGACGCAGCGCCGCGAGGCGCGGGTCGCCGCGATGGCGCGGATACGGCAGGTCCACCTGCAGTTCGGCGACGATGCGCGCGGGACGCGGCCCGAACACGATCACGCGCTGCGCGAGGAACAGCGCTTCCTCGACGTCGTGCGTGACGAGCAGCGCGGAGAAACCGTCGCGTTGCCACAGCGCGGTCAGCTCGGCCTGCATCGTCAGCCGCGTCAGCGAATCGAGCTTGCCGAGCGGCTCGTCGAGGATCAGCAGGCGCGGATCGTTGACGAGCGCGCGGGCAAGGGCGACGCGCTGCGCCATCCCGCCGGACAGCTGATGCGGAAACGCGTTCGAGAACGCCTGCAGCCCGACGCGCGCGAGCGCGTCGTCGACGCGATGCTGCGCCGTGCGCGCCACGCCGCGCGCTTCGAGGCCGAGCGCGACGTTGGCGCGGACGCGGCGCCACGGGTAGAGCGTCGGATCCTGGAACACGACGATGCGCGACGGATCGGGGCGCGCGATCGGTACGCCGTCCTGCGCGATCGTGCCGGCGCGCGCGGCGTCGAGGCCGGCGACGAGCCGCAGCAGCGTCGACTTGCCGCAGCCGCTCGGCCCGAGCAGCGCGACGAATTCGCCGGCGCCGACCGACAGCGACACGTCGTCGAGCACCGGCAGCGAGCCGTCGGGACCGTCGAATGCGTGGCTCACGCGACGAATGTCGATGCGCGCGCCGCGCGGCGCGGCAGCGGCGGGCGCAATGGCGGGCGTAATGACGGAGGCGGCGGCGCTTACCATTGGACGGTTCCTTTCTGCCAGGCGAGCACGCGGTCGCGCAGCGCGAACAGCAGCGCGATCAGCCCGGAAAACAGCAGCGCCATCACGATCAGCGCCGCATACATGTTCACGTACGACGCCCAGCCCTGCGCCCAGCTCAGATACCAGCCGAGCCCCGACTTCACGCCCATCATTTCGGCGACGACGAGCACCGTGAACGACGCGCTGAGTCCCATGAAGATGCCGACGAACACGTGCGGCAGCGCGGCCGGAATCGCGACGCGCAGCACGAGGAAGCGGGCGCTCGCGCCGAACGTGCGCGCGACGTCGTAGTACTGCCGGTTCACGCTCGCGACGCCCGACCACGTGAGCACGGCGACCGGAAAGCCGGTGGCCAGCGCGATCAGGAACGCGGCGGCCGAATAGCTGGTCGGGAAGAAGTAGAACGTCAGCGGCAGCAGCGCGGTGGCTGGCACGGGGCCGAGCACGCGCAGCACGGGATGCACCCAGTAGCCGATGCGGCGCGACCAGCCGATCGACACGCCGACCGCGAAGCCGACGGCGACGCCGTACGCGAAACCGAGCGCGAGCAGTTTCAGCGTGTTGACTGCGCTGCCCGCGAGGCGCGGCCAGTCGTCGACGTAGACCTCGATCAACGCCTGCGGCGGCGCGAAGAACGGCGTCGGCAGCCAGCCGGTTTTCGCGGTCGCGATCTCCCAGGCGGCGAGCACGAGCGGCAGCGCGACGAGCCAGGGGCCGGCGGCGTACACGCGCGCGAGCGGCGCGCGCACGGCCGGCACGAGCGGCCCGAGCGTCGCGGCGACGAACAGCAGCACGGCGAACGCGCCGGCGGCGGTCGCGAACGTGTCCGTGTAGGCCCAGTCGGTGAAGCCGACGACGCGGTTCGGCCACAGCTGCGTGACGGCCGCGAGCAGCGTCCATGCGAGTGCAGCCGCGATGCCGGCGGGCCACACGCGCGTGCGCCGCGCGTGGGCCACGGATGCCGCGTCGCAGGCGCTGCACGCGACGCGCGACACTGCGGCGCCAGCGCCGCCGGCCGGTGCCGGCGCAGTGCGTGCGGAGGAAGCGGATTCGATCGTCGACATTGCGTCACCCCAGCACGTTCGCATAGACCTGCTGCGCGAAGCGCCGCGGATCCGTGCTCTTTTTCAGCACGTTGATGCGACGGAAATCGTCCGCATAGAACGCGATTTCCTGCTGCAGGTCGACGTTGGTCGGATGGTGCGTATAGGTCAGCGTCGCATAGAGCTTGCGCAGGTCTTCCGTACTGATCTTCGGCGAATACTTCGCGAATACCTTGGCGGCCTCGTTCGGATTGTCGTGCGTGTATTCGGTCGCCTGCACGATCGAGCGCGCGAGCGCGGCCGCCGCCGGGCGGTCGTTGCGCACGAGGTCGCCGCGCGCGCCGATCACGCAGCAGACCTTGCGTGCATATTCGCCGGACAGGTTCGTCGCGAGCTCCGCATAGGCGCCCTGGCTGCGCTTCTCGAGCAGATAGAGATTCGGGTCGCCGTCGGCGATCGCCTGGATCTCGCCCTTGTCGACCGCGACGCCGAGCAGGTCGGCCGGATACTGCCGCCACACGATGTCGCGTTCGGGATCGATGCCGTTCTTCGCGAGCAGGATCGAGAAGAAGTGCTTGCCGGGCGCGGCGAGATCGCTGACGCCGACCGTCTTGCCCTTGAGCGCCTGCAGCGTCGTCACGCCGGCGGCTTTGGCGCCGACGAGCCGCACGCAGCCGCCGTGCGAGCTGCCGATGATCTTCACGTCGAAGCCGGCTTCGAGCGGCTTCAGCCAGCGATGGATCATCCCGACCGCCGCATCGGCCTTGCCGGTCGCGATCGATTCGAGCAGCTGGTCGGTCGAGCCGCTGTAGTTGATGAGTTCGACCTGCAGGCCGTTGCGTTCGAAGAAGCCGCGCTCCTGCGCGACGACGATCGGCGTCAGGCAGAACGCGTTCTGGTTCCAGGCGAACGTGAGCTTCTTCAGCGGCGGCGCCGACCACGCGCGGCGGCCGAGCGTGATCGCCGGCGCGGCGAGCGCGGCGGCGCCGGCCGCGCGCAGCAGCCGGCGGCGTGTGGCGTCGTGCGCGTCGGAACGCGCGAGAACGGGGGTATCGGTCATCGTGGGTCTCCGGGGCCGGTCGTGCGGAACGGCGCTCAGTCGAGCAGGTCGGGTTCGTCGGCGACGATGCGCGCGTACAGGCTGTCGAACGCATGCAGCGCGCCGTCGGGGCCGCCGATCTGCCCGTGCGTGTGACGCGCGGTCGCGTGATCGATCGGCTGCGGCGTGCCGGCCGCCTCGGCGAGCAGCTGCGTATGCGCGGCGTTGTCGAGCGCGATGTACCACCATGCGGCAGCCTCGACCGTCGGGCCGGCCGTCAGGATGCCGTGATTCTTCAGAATCACGCCCTTGTGCGTGCCGCCGTCGGGCTTCGCGAGCGCATGCGCGATGCGCGCGCCTTCGCTCGTGTCGACCACCATCCCCGTGAAATCGTCGAACAGCGCATGGTCTTCGTAGAACACGCAGGCGTCCTGCGTGAGCGGATCGAGCGGACGGCCGAGCGTCGACCATGCCTTGCCGTAGGTCGAATGCGTATGCGCAGCGGCGACGACGTGCGGATGCGCGTCATGAATCGCGGCATGGATCGCGAACGCGGCCTTGTTCAGCGGCCGCGTGCCGATCACGGTTTCGCCGCGCGCGTTGACGAGCAGCAGGTCCGACACGCGGATCTGCGAGAAATGCACGCCGAGCGGATTCACCCAGAAGTGATCGGGCAGCTCCGGATCGCGCGCCGTGATGTGGCCGGCGAGCCCCGACGCGAAGCCGAAACGCGCGAACAGGCGGAACGCGGCCGCGAGCCGCTCCTGCCGGTGACGGCGCTCGGCCGCGACGTCGATGCGCGGTGCGGGCGGATCGAACCAGAAATGCAGGCGCGGCGTATCGGCGAGCACGAGGCCCGACGCGGTGCGCGTGGGCGGCGAAAGGACGGCGGACATCGTCGGCGTCTCCCGTCGAATCAGGCTGCGCGACGCGACGCGTCGCGTGCGGCGACGGCGCTGCGCACGCGCGGAATCAGTTCGCGGCCGTAGTCGATCGCGTCTTCGAGAGGATCGAAGCCGCGGATCAGGAAGGTCGTCACGCCGAGGTCGTAGTAGTCGAGCAGCGCATCGGCGACCTGTTCGGGCGTGCCGACCAGCGCGGTCGAATTCGAGCGCGCGCCGGTGAGCTTCGCGATTTCGGTCCACAGCCGCTTGTCGACGCGCGAGCCGCGTTCCGCGGCGGCGAGCAGGCGCCGCGCGCCTTCGCTCTGCTGCGGGCTGCCGGCGCCGAGACCGGCCGCTTCGCGCAGCCGGCGCGCTTCGTCGAGGATCCGGTGCGCACGCGCCCACGCGGCGTCCTCGGTCGCCGCGAGGATCGGGCGGAACGACACGGAGAACCGGACCTGTCGGCCGTGCTTCGCGGCTTCCGCGCGCACGCGCGTCGTCAGGTCGCGCACCTGGTCGAGCGATTCGCCCCACAGCGCATAGACGTCCGCATGTTTGCCGGCGACCGCGAGCGCCGCCTCCGATGCGCCGCCGAAATAGATCGGCACATGCGGCTGCTGGAACGGCTTCACCTCGGAAAAGCCCTGCGTGAAACGGTAGTACGTGCCGGCGTGATCGAACGGCTGCGACTCGGTCCAGATGCGCCGCAGGATGCCGAGATATTCGTCGGTGCGGGCGTAGCGCGCGTCGTGATCGAGAAAGTCGCCGTCACGCTGCTGTTCGCTGTCGGAGCCGCCGGAGATCACGTGCACCGCGAGCCGGCCGCCGCTGAACTGGTCGAGCGTTGCGATCTGCCGCGCGGCGAGCGTCGGGGCGGTAAAGCCCGGGCGATGCGCGAGCATGAAATGGATGCGCTCGGTCGCGGCGGCCGCGAACGCGATCGTCAGCGTCGCCGACGGGCCGGTCGAATGATGCGGAACGAGGATCCGGTCGAAGCCGGCAGTTTCATGCGCGCGGGCGAACTCGCGCACATAGTCGGAATCTACGACGCGGCCGGACGGCGGATGGATTTCCGACTGCTTCTGGCTCTGGATCATGCCGATGAATTCGACGCTCATCTGGGTCTCCGGGAGGGGTACGGCCTGCGCGGCCGTCGTCGGCCGCCGGGCGGGAATGGAGCGCAGATTACCGCCGCGATCATGCGGAACGGAAATAATCAATCCCGATTTGAATATCAGATTTGCATGGTTTGGGTGGGAGGGCGTTACGCATACGCTGTGCGCTCGCGATGTCGGTCGAGACCGAGATCGAGATCGAACCGCTCGCGGAACCGGCGCACGCGCCGTTCGTGCCCGGCGGCCGTGCATCGATGGAGAGCGTGCCTCGGCCGCGACGCGCACGCAGGCATTGCGCCCGTTCAAGGGCGGCGTCGCCGCCGGTATTGCCCGCGTACGCCGCCGCATCGTCCCATTTCCCGTTATCGAGAGAACCCGTACCGATGTCCGCCAGCCTTGCCGCTTCGCCGCCGTCGCGCGAGTCGTCGCTGCGCCGCCTGCCCGACGACGAGGCGCGCCTCGCCGCGCTGCTCGACCGTCTCGTTCCCGAACTCGCGGCCGATGCCGCGCGCAACGATGTCGACGGCCGTTTTCCGCACGAGAATCTCGCGCGGCTGCAGCGCGCGGGGCTGATCGCGCAGGTCGTGCCGCGCGAGTTTGGCGGCGCCGGCGCAACGCTCGCGCGCGCGAGCCGGATCGTCGCGGCCGTCGCACGCGCCGACCCCGCCACCGCGCTCGTGCTGACGATGACGTATCTGCAGCACCGTGCGCTCGGCCGGCCTGATAACCGCTGGCCCGCGCACGTGCGGCGCGCGGTGTTCGACAGCGCGGTCGCCGACGGCGCGCTGATCAACGCGCTGCGCGTCGAGCCGGCGCTCGGTTCGCCGTCGCGCGGCGGGCTGCCCGACACGATTGCGCGTCGCGACGGCGACGGCTGGCGGCTGTCCGGTCACAAGCTCTACAGCACCGGCATTCCGGCGCTGCGCTGGCTGGCCGTGTGGGCGCGCACCGACGAGCCGCAGCCGCGTGTCGGCGTGTTCCTCGTTGCGCGCGATCCTCACTTGGACGACGCGCGGATCCGCGTGATCGAAAGCTGGGACCATCTCGGCCTGCGCGCGTCCGGCAGCCACGAGGTCGTGTTCGACGACGTGCCGCTGCCTGCTGATCATGCGGTCGACGTGCGTACGCCCGACGCGTGGTCGGTGTCGGCGGCCAGTCATGCGGACGTCGACGCGCAAGCCGACCAGCAGGCATGGATGGTCGCGCTGCTCGGCAGTCTCTACGACGCGATCGCGCGGGCCGCGCACGACTGGCTGCTCGCGTTCGCGACGACGCGCACGCCGACCGGCGTCGGCGCGCCGCTCGCGACGCTGCCGCGCGTGCAGGAAGCCGTCGGCGAGATCGAGGGCTGGCTGCATGCGAACCGTGTGCTGCTCGACGATCACGTTGCGCGTACCGATGCGGGCAATGCGCCGGCCGTGACGACGAGCGGACTCGTGAAGCGCACGGTGACGGAGCAGGCGATCCGCGCGGTCGAACAGGCACTGAAGCTGTCCGGCAATCACGGGTTGAGCCGCCGCAATCCGCTCGAACGCCACTATCGCGACGTGCTGTGCAGCCGCGTGCATACGCCGCAGGACGACGCGATCGCGGTCGCGGCCGGACGCGCGGCGCTCGACGCGGCGGCGCGACGCGCAGCAGGCGAGGGCGAAGGCCGGACAACGCCTCGCGCATCGGCATCGGGCCGCTCCGATGCGTGAGCTTCGGGCGAGACGGCGTCTCACGCGCCAGCATTGGGCCGACGCGATGCGTGAGCCTCGCGCCAGACAACCTTTCACGCCCCCGTATCGTGTCGGCGCGATGCATGAGCCGCGGCGTGCGCCCGCCAGCGAGCGCCGTGCCACGCACGACGCATGCGCCGGCCGCCGCTTACGCGGCTTCGTCTTGTGCGCTCGGCGCGAATGCGTCGCGCGCCTGCGCGGCGATCGCGTCGAGCGGCCCCGCGAAGCGCGCCGCATCTTGCCGGCGCAGCAGCCACAGATCGATCTGCGGCTTGAAATCGGCGAGCGGCACGATCTCGAGCGCATCGCGCAGCGGGCTGCATTCGACGAGCGGCAGCGGCATCAGACCGATGCCGATGCCGTTCGCGACGCTCTGCAACTGCAGGTCGCGGCCGTACGCGTCGAGCGCGACCGGCATCGGCAGTCCTTGCGCGTCGAGCGCGCGGCGCAGGCCCGCGCGAAAGCCGCAACCGTCCGGATTGAGCACCCAGCCGTGCGCATGGCAGTCGGCGAGCCGATAGCTGCGGCGCGGCCAGTCGCCCTTGCGGCCGATCGCGACGAGCCGCGTCGCCAGCAGTCGTTCGCCTTCGACCGCCGGCGGCAGCACGATTTCGCGCGCGAGAAACACGAGCGCGGCGTCGAGCTCGCGCCGTGCAATGCGCTCGACGAGCACGCCGCCCCAGGCGGTCGTGACCTGCGTCGCGAGCGCCGGCCATCGGCTCGCGAGCCGCGCGATCAGCTCGGGCAGCATGCGCTCTCCGAGGCCCTGCGTGATGCCGATGCGGAATGCGCCGGCGGGCGGCCGCCGTGCGGCGGTCAGCTCGCGCAGCGCGTCGACTTCGCGCAGGATCGCGCGGCACTGGTCGAACACCTGCCGGCCGATATCGGTCGGGCGCGGCGGTTTCGTGTTGCGGTCGAGCAGCGTCACGCCGAGCGCTTCCTCGAGGTTCTGCACGCGCCGCGTGATCGCGGGCTGCGTCATGCCGAGCTCGGCCGCGGCCTGGCTCAGCGTCTGGCAGCGAACGACCGCTGCAAAAGCGTCGATATCGCTAATTTTCATGTTTGTTCTGCATGGTATTTCCGGTGCATCATGACGATCCATCATGGTGGCCATCATATTCGAGGAGCCGGTCGATGAGTACGCTTTCGTTGCATCACTCGCCGCTGGGCCCGTTCGTCGACGGCTTGCGTGCGTTGCTCGCGTCGGGCGCGGACGAGGCGCGCATCGTCGACGAGGGCCGTGCGCTGCTCGCGGCGCTCGTCGCGCGCGACGACTGGCTGCCCGACGCGTTCGCGCAGCCCGATCCCGAGCGCTATCGCCAGTACCTGCTGCATCTCGACCCCGACGAGCGTTTCTCGGTCGTCAGTTTCGTCTGGGGGCCCGGTCAGTCGACGCCGATTCACAACCATACGGTGTGGGGGCTGATCGGCATGCTGCGCGGCGGCGAGCTGTCGCAGCCGTATCGGCTCGACGAAGGCGGCCGGCCGGTGCCGGCAGGCGACGCGACGCGGCTGCGCCCGGGCGACGTCGAGGCCGTGTCGCCGCGCATCGGCGACATCCATCGCGTGACGAATGCGTTCGCGGATCGCGTGTCGATCAGCATCCACGTGTACGGTGCGAACATCGGCAAGGTCGAGCGCGCGGTGTTCCTCGACGACGGCACCGTGAAGCCGTTCGTATCCGGCTATTCGAATCCGTGACGCCGCCTCCCGCACGCGGGAGGCCGCCGTTTTTTCCGTTTTTCCGACATCCCGTTCAACCGACAGAGACATCGTGACGCCAACCGCCGATTCCGTTTCCCGCTTTCCTGTCGCGTCGTTCCACGACGTACGCGCACGCCTGCTCGCCCGCGACGAAATCGCGCTGATCGACGTGCGCGAGGAAGATCCGTACGCGCAGGGCCATCCGCTGTGGGCCGCGAACTTTCCGCTGTCCAAGCTCGAACTCGACGCGTGGACGCGCATTCCGCGCCGCGACACGCCGATCGTCGTGTACGGCGAAGCCGACGGCGAGGATCTCGCGCCGCGCGCGGCCGCCACGCTCGCGCGGCTCGGCTATACCGACGTGCGGCTGCTCGACGGCGGCCTCGCGGGCTGGCGGGCCGCGGGCGGCGAGCTGTTCATCGACGTGAACGTGCCGAGCAAGTCGTTCGGCGAATGGGTCGAGGCCGAACGGCATACGCCGTCGCTGTCCGCGCAGGAAGTACAGGCGCTGATCGACGCGCGTGCCGACGTCGTGATCGTCGACGCGCGCCGCTTCGACGAATACCGGACGATGAACATCCCGACGTCGACGAGCGTGCCGGGCGCCGAACTCGTGCTGCGCGTACGCGCGCTCGCGCCGAACCCGTCGACGCGGATCGTCGTGAATTGCGCGGGCCGCACGCGCAGCATCATCGGCACGCAATCGCTGATCAACGCGGGGCTGCCGAACCCGGTGGCCGCGCTGCGCAACGGCACGATCGGCTGGACGCTCGCGGGCCAGACGCTCGAGCACGGTGCGGCGCGCCGTTTTCCCGACGAGATCGATCCCGCCTTGCGTGCGGACGCGCGCCGCGCGGCGCGCGCGGTCGCCGAGCGTGCGGGCGTGGCGCGAATCGCGCTCGCGGACGTCGCCGCGCTCGCCGCCGAGCCGGGCCGTACGCTCTACCGCTTCGACGTGCGCACGCCGGAGGAGTACGAGGCCGGCCATCTACCGGGTTTTCTCAGCACGCCGGGCGGCCAGCTCGTGCAGGAGACCGATCATCACGCCCCGGTGCGCGGCGCACGGATCGTGCTCGCGGACGACGACGGCGTGCGCGCGGACATGACCGCGTCGTGGCTCGCGCAAATGGGCTGGGACGTGCGCGTCGTCGAACCGGCGGGTGACGCGGCATTCGTCGAACGCGGCGAGCCGGCGCGCAACGTGCCGACGCCGCCCGAGGCGCAGGACGTGTCGCCCGCGACGCTCGCGGGCTGGCTCGAAGCGGGCAAGCGCGACGACGTCGCGATCGTCGACGTGACGGCCAGCGCCAACTACGTGAAGCGCCATATCCCGGGCGCGTGGTTCGCGGTGCGCGCACAGTTGCGCGACGCGCTCGCCGCGATCCCGCCGGCGACGCGCTATGTGTTCACGTGCGGGTCGAGCCTGCTCGCGCGCTTCGCGGCCGCCGACGCGCGCGCGTGGCTGCCCGAAGGCGCAGCGATGTTCGTGCTCGCGGGCGGGACGGCCGCGTGGATCGACGCGGGGCTGCCGCTCGAAAGCGGCGAAACGCGGCTCGCGTCGCCGCGCATCGACCGCTACCGGCGGCCGTACGAGGGCACCGACAACGCGGCGGCCGCGATGCAGGCGTATCTGGACTGGGAGTACGGGCTCGTCGATCAACTCAAGCGCGACGGGACGCATCACTTCAGCGTGATCTGATCGCAAACGGGCGCGCGGCCGCGCCGCTGCGCCGCCATGCGAGACGGCGCGCGGCGGATGCGGTGCGCATGGGCCGCACCGCCTACGCCGCCGCTTCAGCGCTTGAACGTGTCGACGGCCGTCCGGCCGACCGCCGGATCGTCGGTAAAGAAGCCGTCGATGCCCGCGCGCAGGTACGCCTGGATCTCGCGCACCGAGCCCGCCGTATTGCGCGTGTCGGGCGTCCCGCCGTCCTTCAGCGATGCCGGCAGGAAATTGTTCTCCGGCCGGAACGTGTACGGATGCACGACGAGCCCGGCTTCGTGCGCGTAGCGCACGTAGGGCGTCGGCTGCTGCAGCGTGCCGTCCGCGGCAACGGCGATGATCGAGGTCTTGTACGGGCCGACGCCGTTCGCATACGTCGCGATCTCGCGCATCCCGTCGCGCGTCGACAGGTCGCCGTAGGTGCGCTTGTCGTCTGCCTTCACGAAGTCGTACGGGCGCTGCGCGGCTTCGTCCATCAGCTGCACGAGCTTCCAGTTCGGCTGGCTCGCGCCGATCCGGTTGCGGATCGCCTTCAGGTTCGCGACCTCGAAGGACTGGATGTAGACGGTCGCCGTGCGCGCCGTGTACGGATCCTTCAGCAGCGCGTCGACGAGGCGGTCCTCGAGCGGCAGGCCGATCGACTGGAAGTAGGTCGGATGCTTGGTTTCCGGATACAGATGAATCGTGCGGCCCGTCTGCGCGGCCATCTGCTTCGCGAGCGCGACGATTTCGTCGAGCGTCGGAATCTCGAACTGGTCGTTGTACGCGGTGTTCGCCGGGCGGATCTGCGGAATGCGCTCGCGTGCGCGCAGCGTCTTCAGTTCGGCGAGCGTGAAGTCCTCGGTGAACCAGCCGGTCAGCTGCGTGCCGTCGATCGTCTTCGTCGTCTTGCGGCTCGCGAACTGCGGCAGCGTCGATACGTTCGTCGTGCCCGAGATCTCGTTCTCGTGGCGCGCGACGAGCACGCCGTCGCGCGTTGCCACGAGGTCGGGCTCGATGATGTCCGCGCCGTCCTCGATCGCCTTGCGGTACGACGCGAGCGTGTGCTCGGGACGCAGCGCGCTCGCGCCGCGGTGGCCGACCACCTGGATTTTCGCGGAGATCGGCTGCGTCGGATCGGACGTCAGCGTATCGTCGCCGCCGCACGCGGCGAGCACGAACGTGGCGGCACAGGCGAACGGGACGCAGCGCAGGGCGCTCGGGCGCTTGAAGAACATGGCGATGGACCTTCGAATCGGGAGTCGGAAAAGGGCGCGGTTGCGGCGGCGCGATGCATCATGCCGCGCCGCGCGGCATCGAACGGGACGCGATCGTCGCATCGCATCATTACATATGTATTACTCGTGCCTTTCTTTTTGTTTTGACGCGCGGTGCGTGTGTCGAACCGCCGTCGCGCGCAACGCATTCCGTCGGCCGCAGGGGCGCGGCGCCGGATGCACTAAACTTGCGGGAATTTTGCATCGCCGCGCCGGCCCGCGACGCCGCGCGGGCGCGACGATGCGGCGACTCGCGGGCGGGCGCGGGCGCCCATGCGCCGTACGTGCGCGGGCGCCGCGCCGGCCGATTTTTCCGAATCCATGACGACTCATACCGATCCCGCCTATCTGCTCGGCGACCTGCTGAAGAACGTTTCCCGCTCCTTTTACCTGACGCTGCGCGTGCTGCCCGACGGCATGCGCGAGCCGGTCGGTCTCGCGTATCTGCTCGCGCGGGCGGCCGACACGATCGCCGACACGGCGCTCGTCGTGCCCGAGCGGCGCGCGGCGCTGCTGAACGCGCTGCGCGACGAGATCGAGCGGCTCGGCGACGGCGTCGCGCTGTCGGCCGCACTCGACGACGTGACGCGGATGCAGACCGATTCGCACGAGCACGTGCTGCTCGGCTCGATGCAGCCGATGCTCGCGCTGCTGCGCGCGCAGCCGGAGGCGGACCGCACGTCGATCCGCAAGGTCGTCGCGACGCTGACGTCGGGCATGGAATTCGACCTGCGCACGTTCCCGGACGAGCAGTCGGGGCAGCTCGCGGTGCTGCCGACGCGCGACGTGCTCGACCGCTATACGTATCTCGTCGCCGGCTGCGTCGGCGAGTTCTGGACCGACATGACGGCCATGCATACGCGCGCCGCGCGCGGCTGGGACGTGCCGGCGATGCGCGAGCGCGGAATCCGCTTCGGCAAGGCGCTGCAGATGACGAACATCCTGCGCGACTGCGCGAAGGATCTGCGGATCGGCCGCTGTTACTTGCCGGAGGACGTGCTCGCCGCGCACGGACTGCGCGCGGCCGATCTGCTCGCCCCCGATGCGTATCCGCGCGCGCGCGGCGTGCTGTTCGACCTGCTGCGCGTCGCGCTCGACCAGTATCGCGATGCCTGTACCTATACGGTGGCGATTCCGCGCCGCTTCGTGCGGCTGCGGCTCGCGTGCCTGTGGCCGATCCTGATCGGCCTCGAAACGCTCGAGCTGCTGGCCGGCCACGACGGCTGGCTCGATCCGGCGAAACCGGCCAAGGTGCCGAGGAAGCGGATCTATCGAATCATGGCGTCGTCGCTCGCGTTCGTCGGATCGAACGCGGCGATCCGCGCGCGCATCGCGGCGCTCGTCGACGCGGTCGACGCACGGATCGCATCGCGGTAATCGGCACGGCAAGCATCGCCCGGCGGCGCGATTGCCGCCGGCGTTCCTCTCTCGCGGCCCGCGTTCGCCGGGCCGCCGCGTTTCCTCCCACCGCGCTTCGCGCGACGATTCGGCTGCCGAAACGGAGGTGTCACGATCGTCAGCGATCCTGCGCGGTTGCGCGCCGCGAAGGCGTCTGACGACTTCGCGCACTCGATGTGCAGCAGTAAAAATGTAAAGCTAGGGTTTTCACCGGGAAATGCCGGAAACGCCCGCGGTGTAAGCGTTTCCGCGCCTTATGTAACCGTTTGGTGAACCCGCGCGTTGCGTCGATCATACGATGACCGACCGCGCGTATTGGGAAACAATCGGTAATCCGTCAGAATTGCGCCGGCATGTACTCGCACATGTGTCACAAGACCACACCAGAAAAGAATCATTCTTTGAGGACGGAGAATCAATGAAAAAGCGCGTCGTCGTCGCCATGACGGCAGCCGGCCTTGCGGCCGCTACCGCCGCCCACGCTCAGAGCAGCGTGACCCTGTACGGTATCGTCGATAACGGTCTGGCGTACCAGAATAACGCGGCACCGTCGACCGGCGCGACGAGCGGCGGTCATTCGAAGGTGTCGATGTCCACCGGCGTGTGGGCAGGCAGCCGCTTCGGCCTGAAGGGCAACGAAGACCTCGGCGGCGGCACGAAGGCGATCTTCCAGCTCGAAGCCGGCGTGAACACGGCAACGGGCGCATCGCAGTGGTCGGGCGGCATCTTCACGCGTCAGGCGTGGGTCGGTCTGACGAACGCGGCGTACGGTACGCTGACGGCCGGTCGCCAGTACACGGCGTACTACACGCTGCTGTCGCCGTACAGCCCGACGACGTGGCTGACGGGCGCATACGGCGCGCACCCGGGTGATATCGACTCGCTCGATACGAGCTACCGCGCGAACAATTCGCTCGTCTACATGTCGCCGAAGTTCTACGGCTTCACGGTCGGCGGCTCGTACTCGTTCGGCGGTGTGCCGGGCAGCGTGAACCGCGGCTCGACGTGGAGCGCGGCGATCCAGTACCTGAACGGCCCGGCAGGCATCGCGGTCGGCTATCAGCGCGTCAACAACTCGACGCTCGGCGGCGGCGCGTGGGGCGACAACTCGACGGTCACGAGCGGCGGCCAGCCGGCCGTGTCGGCGATCAACAACGGCTACGCGACGGCGCAATCGCAGCAGCGCCTCGGCGTGACGGCCGGCTACCAGTTCACGCCGGCGTGGGACGTGTCCGTGTCCTACACGAACGTCCAGTACATCCCGGGCGTCGGCTCGTCGTTCCGCAACACCGCGATCTTCAACACGGCCGGTGCCGTGCTGCACTGGAAGGCAGCGGCTCAGTGGGACTTCGCGGCGGGCTACTCGTACACGGCGGCAACGAAGTCGAACGGCATCTCGAGCTCGGCGAAGTACCACCAGGTCACGCTGTCGCAGTACTACAGCCTGTCGAAGCGCACGGGCCTGTACGCACTCGAGGCGTACCAGCATGCGAGCGGCAATACGCTGAGCAAGGCTGGCGCGATCCAGTCGGCAACGACGCAAATCGGCGACGGCGTGGCAGCAGGTGCCGGCCAGAACCAGATCGCCGTCGGCGTCGGCATGATCCACCGCTTCTGATGTCGCGCGGCGCGTCAGCGCCGCTGCCGGCAAGCGGTACGCAGTACGGAAAAACCGGCCCTCGGGCCGGTTTTTCCATTGGTATCGACACATCGTGCGCGACGCGCGCTCACCGCTCCATCGGCGACTTCAGCGGATCGTGCTCGCCGGTCAGCGCGAACACGACGAGCTGCGCGGGCTCGCTCTCGCTCGCATTGCGCGACACCTGGTGGCGCGCGCCCGGCGGCTCGTACCAGCCTTCGCCGGCGCGATAGCGCCGCAGCGGGCCGTCGTTGACTTGCGACAACACTTCGCCTTTCGACACGACCGCGAAGACGGAGCCGAGATGCCGATGCGGTTCGGACGCCTGACCAGGCGCATAGTCGACGATCGCGACGACCGCGAGCTTGCCCGGCGCTTCGGGCACGGTCTGTCGCATGATCGCGTGCGCGGCGTCGCCGGTCTCGTGTGCGTGCGTCGGCACGACCGACAGCGCGCCGAGCGCGAGCACCGCGCCGACGAGCGTGCGGCGCAAGGAGGTGCGGGTCGCCATCGTGCGCACCTCACTCGGGCATCTTGCGGAACGCGATCGCAAAGCGATTCCACGCGTTGATCGTCGCGATCAGCAGCGACAGGTCGAACAGCTCTTCGTCGCTGAAGTGCGGCTTCACGGATTCCCATACTGCATCGGGCACGTGGTCCTCGGCGACCAGCGTCAGCGCTTCGGTCCATTCGAGCGCGGCGCGCTCGCGTGCGGTGAAGAACGGCGTTTCGCGCCAGGCGACGACGGTCGCGAGACGGCGATCGGTTTCGCCGCCTTTGCGCGCGTCGGTCGTATGCATGTCGACGCAGAACGCGCAGCCGTTGATCTGCGACGCGCGCAGGCGGACGAGCTCCGCGAGCGGCTTTTCGATCGAGCTTTTCGCGAGGAAGTCCTCGGCGTTGCGCATCACCTTGATCGCATTCGGGCTGGCGGCATAGAAGTTCAGACGCGGTTGCATCGCAGGTCCTCTTTCGGTTGGAGCGCACGGTGGCGCGATGGACCCACTTTACGAGCCATACTGGCCTGCTTGAATGACCAATTTCGGGAAATATCAGGTGACCAGTGGCGCGCGCTGATCGGCGACGCCGTCGCCGAGTATCGCGGCGAGCCGCGCGAGCGTCGCGTCGATGCGTACCGCGTCGATGCCGCCATACCCGAACAGCAACCCCGCGCGTACCGGCACGTCGACGTGAAACATCGAGATACCGTAGAGCCCGATGCCCTGCATGCGCGCCGCGCGGATCAGCGCCGCTTCGTCGACGCCCGGCTTCAGCAGCGCGGCGAGGTGGATGCCGGCGCTCGGCACGATCGCGTCGAACCACGGCGCGAGCGCGCCGCGCAGATGCACAATCACCATCTTGCGGCGCGCGTCGTAGTGCTTCTGCACGCGGCGCAGATGCCGCGCGAAATCGCCGTCGAGCATGAAGTGCGCGAGCGCCGCCTGCGTCAGCGTGCACGTATGCCAGTCGACGATCTGCTTCGCTTTGCAGAGCGCGCCGCGCAGCGCGCGCGGCGGAATCGCATAGCCGATCCGCAGTTCCGGGAAGATCGTCTTCGAGAACGTGCCGACGTAGGCGACGAGCCCCGTGCGATCGAGGCTCTTCAGCGATTCGACGGGCCGCCCCTCGAAGCGGAATTCGCCGTCGTAGTCGTCCTCGATGATCACCGCGCGCCGACGCTGCGCCCATTCGAGCAGCGCGATGCGCCGCTCGAGCGACATCGGCATCCCGAGCGGGAACTGGTGCGAGGGTGTGACGTAGACGAGCCGCGCCTCGTCGGGCAGCCGCTCGGTCACGAGGCCGTGCGCGTCGACCGGCACGCCGATCACCGTTGCGCCAAGCGACGCGAACGCGGCGCGGGCCGGCGGATAGCCGGGATCTTCGACCGCGACGACGTCGCCGGGCCGCACGACGACGCGGGCGAGCAGATCGAGCGCCTGCTGCGCGCCCTGCGTGACGATCACGTCGTCCCAGTTGCAGACCACCGCGCGGCGGAAGCCGACGTAGCGCGCGATCGCGCCGCGCAGCTGCGCATCGCCGGCCGGCTCGCGATATTGGCCGCGCACGCGCGCCTGCTGGCGCAGCGCGTGATGCAGACAGCGCCGCCACGTGTCGAACGGGAACAGCGTCTTGTCGGTGACGCCGCCGCGGAAGTCGTCGCGCGGCGTGTCGGCCGGCATCGGCATCGGCAGCGCGTCGGGCAGGTCGTTCCACCATGCGCGCGCATCGACCGCGTCGGCACGCGGCGTATCGCGCACGAGAGACGGCCCCGGCGCGTCGGCCGCATGCGGGACGCGCGCGAGCCCGTCGGCGACGAACGTGCCGTCGCCTGCACGCGTGTGCAGATAGCCTTCGGCGACGAGCCGTTCGAACGCATCGAGCGTCGTCTTGCGCGACACGCCGAGCTGCTTCGCGAGATCGCGCGTCGACGGCAGCCGTGCGCCGCCTTCGAGCCGCCCGTCGACGATCGCGGTGCGCAGCTGGCGGTAGATCTGGCCGGTCAGGTCGTGTCGGCCTTCGATGCGGATGGCGATGTCCATCGCAGTAGTGGTTACCTCGATCGGGTCGTTTTGTGGCCGATTGGCATACCGCGAGTATGCACCGGCCGAAACGCCGAACGCGAGCGCCGCCGCGCGCGGCACGGACGCAAAGATGAAACCCTGCGGACGGCAGGGTCGAACGGCCGTTTACTAGACGACCGGTCTAATCAGCGGCTATGATCCGAGCTCCTGAACCGGGCGAGCCGAACCGTGCGACATGCGGCGCGCGCCGGATGACGGGACGCGAGGCGACATGCAGACGTGTGCGTGCGGAAGGGCGGAGCGACAATGCGACGCGCTGCCGGTGGCGGACGCCACGGCGCGACAGGCGCACAATCGGGCTGATGCGGCAACGCAGTCGCCACCGATGCGAGCCGACACCGCGGACACCGCGTATCGCGCGCGGCTTATAGACGACTGGTCTAATACAGCGACCGGTTTTGTGTATCGCCGCCGCACGTTGTCGCACGAGCGCGGACTAACGGGCACGCACCGCGCATGCGGCGCCGGCCGCCGACGCGGCACCGCGCGTCGTGCGCCGGCATGCCCGATGCTCGACACGGCTGCCGCCCGCGCGGCCCGTTCCCGTCAATTTCATAGGAGTGTCCGATCATGAAGATTCTGGTTGTCCTGACCTCGCACGACACGCTCGGCGACACCGGCAAGAAAACCGGCTTCTGGCTCGAGGAACTGGCCGCGCCGTACTACGCGTTCAAGGATGCGGGCATCGCGCTGACGCTGGCGTCGCCGAAGGGCGGCCAGCCGCCGCTCGACCCGAAGAGCAGCGATCCGTCCGCGCAGACCGACGCGACGCGCCGTTTCGATGCCGATCCGGCCGCCAAGGCCGACCTCGCGGCGACGCGCAAGCTGGCCGACGTGTCGATCGACGACTACGACGCGGTGTTCTACCCCGGCGGCCATGGTCCGCTGTGGGATCTCGCCGAGGATCTGCATTCGATCGGCCTGATCGAACGCACGCTTGCGGCCGGCAAGCCGGCGGCGCTCGTCTGTCATGCGCCGGGCGTGCTGCGCCACGTGAAGGACCCGAAAACCGGTGAGTCGATCGTGCGCGGCAAGCGCGTGACCGGCTTCACGAACAGCGAGGAGGCGGCCGTCGGACTGACCGAAGTCGTGCCGTTCCTCGTCGAAGACATGCTGAAGACCAACGGTGCGCAGTTCGAGCGCGGCGCCGATTGGGCGCCGCATGTCGTGACCGACGGGCTGCTGATCACCGGGCAGAACCCGGCGTCGTCGGCGCCCGCGGCCGAAGCGCTGCTCGCCGCGCTGAGCCGGCGCTGAACGCGCCGCTGGCCAGGCGCCGTCGCGTCGCACAAGCGGCGCGGCGGCATCCGTTTCGCGCCGTCGTGCAGCCGCATGACGGCTCAACCCGCCGTTTCGCAGGACCAAGCAATAGGAGTCATGGATGTCTGCCTTGTTCGAACCGTTCAAACTGAAGGATGTCACGTTGCGCAACCGGATCGCGGTGCCGCCGATGTGTCAGTACGTCGCCGAGGACGGCGTCGTCAACGACTGGCATCACGTGCACCTGGCCGGCATCGCCCGCGGCGGCGCGGGCCTCGTGATCGCCGAGGCGACGGCCGTGTCGCCGGAAGGCCGCATTACGCCGGGCTGCGCCGGACTCTGGACCGATGCGCAGGCCGAAGCGTTCGCGCCGTCGGTCGCGGCGATCAAGGCCGCGGGCGCGGTGCCCGGCATCCAGATCGCGCATGCGGGCCGCAAGGCGAGCGCGAACCGTCCGTGGGAAGGCGACGACCATATCCCCGAAGGCGATCCGCGCGGCTGGCAGACGATTGCGCCGTCGGCCGTGCCGTTCGGCGCGCATCTGCCGAAGGTACCGCGCGAGATGACGCGCGACGACATCGCGCGCGTGCAGGCCGATTTCGTCGCGGCGGCCAAGCGTGCGCACGACATCGGCTTCGAATGGCTCGAACTGCATTTCGCGCACGGCTATCTCGGCCAGAGCTTCTTCTCCGTGCACTCGAACCGGCGCACCGACGAATACGGCGGCTCGGCCGAGAATCGCGGCCGCTTCCTCGTCGAGACGCTGGCCGCGGTCCGCAAGGTCTGGCCCGAGCATCTGCCGCTGACCGCGCGTTTCGGCGTCATCGAATACGACGGCCGCGACGAGGAGACGCTCGCCGAATCGATCGCGCTCACGCAGCGGCTGAAGCAGGAAGGGCTCGACATGCTGAGCGTGTCGGTCGGCTTCTCGACGCCCGACGCGCAGATTCCGTGGGGCCCGGCGTTCCTCGCGCCGGTCGCCGAGCGCGTGCGCCGCGAAGCGGGGCTGCCGGTGTCGTCCGCGTGGGGCATCGACACGCCGCAACTGGCGAACCGCGTCGTCGCCGACGAGCAGCTCGATCTCGTGATGGTCGGCCGCGCGCATCTGGCCGACCCGCACTGGCCGTACTATGCGGCCAAGCAGCTCGGCGTCGAGCGTCCGTCGTGGACGCTGCCCGCGCCGTATGCACACTGGCTCGAGCGCTATCGCGTCGCCGAGAAGGCAGCGTAAGCCCACGTCGCGCCGCGCCCATGCGCGGCATCGATGGATAGAATGGCGGTTCGCGCAGTGAGGTTGCTGCGCGAACCGCCATTTTTTTCTTTCGACAGAGGTGCGATGGGCACTCACGTTTCGTCGTCCCGCGACGCGGCCGCGCGGCCGCGCGCGCAACAGATCGCGCGCGCCGTGCTCTATGCGGCGCTTCTCGCGCTTGCGCTGTGGGTGATCCGCGCATTCATTCCCGCGATCGCCTGGGCCTGCGTGATCGCGATCGCGATGTGGCCGCTGCTGCAGCGGATCGAGGCGAACGCGCTGCTGCGCAACCGGCCGACGCTGGTCGCGACGATCGTCACGGCCGCCGTGTCGCTGCTGGTCGTGCTGCCGGTCGCGATCGCGCTCACGCAGGCGATCGTGCAGGCGCACGACCTGCGCGAATGGTTCCAGTCGATCCGCGACAACGGCATTCCGCTGCCCGACGTCGTCAACCGGCTGCCGTACGGCGCCGCGCAGATCACGCAATGGTGGCAAACCAACCTCGGTCATCCGCTGCATGCAGCCACCGCGATGCACGGCGCGAGCGGCGAAAAGGTGCTCGCGTTCGGGCGGCAGTTCGGCACGCGCGTCGCACATGCGGTATTCGAATTCGGCTTCATGCTCGTCACGCTGTTCGTGATCGTGCGCGCCGGACACCGGCTGGCCGGCGAACTGCTGCAGGGCGCGCAGCGTGCGTTCGGCCACGACGGCGCGCATCTGATCGAGCGCATGGTCGCCGCGGTGCAGGGCACGGTCACGGGCCTCGTCGTCGTGGGGCTCGGCGAAGGCGCGCTGCTCGGCGTTGCCTATGCGCTCGCCGGCGTCCCGCATGCGGCGCTGCTCGGCGTCGTCACGGCGGTCGCCGCGATGTTGCCGTTCTGCGCGCCGCTCGTGTTCTGCGGCGCCGCGCTGTGGCTGTTCGTGCAGGGCGCGACCGCGTGGGCGATCGTGATCGCCGTGCTCGGCTTCGTCGTCGTGTTCGTTGCCGAACACTTCGTGCGGCCGGTGCTGATCGGCAACTCCGCACGGCTGCCGTTCCTGCTCGTGCTGTTCGGCATTCTCGGCGGTGCGGAGACGTTCGGCCTCATCGGCCTGTTCGTCGGCCCCGCGCTGATGACGGTGCTGACCGTGCTGTGGGCGGAATGGCGCGCGTAAGCGTTGCATCCGGCACACGCCGCGCACACCCGATTCGACATTTCTTTGCGATCCGAACCCCAAAGGTCGAGTAGCATGGGGCTTTCGGACGCGCCGGCAGGCGCAGCAGAACTCTTCCCAGCATGCGATTGATCCGGATGTCCCGTCCCGCTGCAACGCTTTCTCTGGCCGCTGGCTGCCTGATGTTGAACGGCTGCGCGTGGTTCGATGCATGGCTGCCGTTCTCGTATTCGCGGATGCCGGTGCCGAAGGCCGCGTCGCGGCACGGCGCGACGCGCGACACGGTCGTGCACGCCGGCGGCAATCCGCGCAGCGTGTGGATGGTGCGCAACGGCAGCGGCGTTTGCTACAACTATCTGCTCGAACACGGCGACGAGCGCCGGCCGTACTTCGTCGTGTTCGACCGCGCCGGCGCGGTCACGCACCACGGCTTCGACACCTGCATGAACGCCGACCGCAGCGGCCGGCTGCAGGCGCGCAACGGCGGCGCGTAGCGCGGCAGCCGCCGGCGCGCTAGGCGATCGTGTCGACGACGCCGCCGTCGACGCGCAGCGCCGCGCCCGTCGTCGCCGATGCCTGCGGCGAACAGACGTAGACGACCATGTTCGCAACCTCCTCGGGCGTCGCGGGCCGCTGAATGATCGAACTCGCGCGATGCTCGCGGACGAAGTCGACCGCGACGTCGTCGACGCTGCGGCCGGTCTGGTCGGCCGTCTCCTGCAGCATCGTGCGCACGCCTTCCGACAGCGTCGGCCCCGGCAGCACCGAATTGACGGTCACGCGCGTGCCGGCCGCGAGCTTCGCGAGACCGCGCGCGATCGAGAGCTGGGCCGTCTTCGAGAAGCCGTAGTGAATCATGTCGACGGGAATGTTCAGTCCCGACTCCGACGACACGAACACGACGCGGCCCCAGTCGCGTTCGAGCATCCCTTTCAGATAGTGCCGCGCGAGCCGCACGCCCGACATCACGTTCATCTCGAAGTAGTGCGTCCATTCGGCATCGTCGATGTCGAAGAACGGCTTCAGCCCGTAGATGCCCGCGTTGTTGACGAGGATGTCGGCGTTCGGCGTGTGCTGCGCGATGCGCGCGGCGCCGGCGGCGCCGGACAGGTCGGCGGCGACGCCGTCGATATCCGCGCCTGGCGCGGCCGTGCGCAGGTGGGCGATCGCCGATTGGACCGACGCGTCGCTGCGTCCGTTGACGACGACACGTGCGCCTGCGCGCGCGAGTCCTTCGGCGATCGCGAGTCCGATGCCGGCGGTCGAAGCGGTGACGACCGCGGTCTTGCCTTTCAGATCGATGTGCATGAGCGTACCGGAAGAAGAGGGAACGGAGCCGCCGGCGCATGCCGCAGCGGCCGGAGTTCCAAGCTTAGGCGAAACCGCGCGCGCCGGCAGCGAAGCGATGCGCGCCGCTTGCGCGGTGCGACGCAGTCTTGTACGGTGTGCATTCGTCATTCGCTCCGGGAGCCCGCCGCGTGCGCCGTACCGTCCGCTCGTCCACGATGCCGTCGCCGTTCTGGCGCGACGCCGCGCTGCCGTTCATCGAAGCGCGCACCGTCGACGACGGGCGCGAAATCTGCTACGTGAAGCACACGCACGACACGTTCTCGATCGGCGCGATCGTCGGCGGAACGAGCACGTACGTGAACGGCACGACGAACCAGCACGTCGGGCGCGGCGTGCTCGTCATCATCGATCCGGAACAGGTGCATGCGTGCAATCCGTACGGGCCCGACAACTGGGCGTACCGGATGGTGTACGTCGACGTGCCGTGGCTCGCGCGGCTCCAGCATGCGCTCGGCCGCGACGCGAACACGGATTTCCACGGTTTTTCGTCGAAATGGACGCAGCGGCGCGATCTGTTCGCGCAGTTCGGTCGTTTCTACCGCACGCTCGACGCGATCTGCGCAGCGGCCGATCTGTCGCCGTCGTACCTGATCCGCGCGTTCGGCGCGCGCTACGGGATGACGCCGCATGCGTTCCTGATCGACCGTCGCGTGCAGTACGGGCGCGCGGAACTGCGGCGCGGCCGTCCGATCGCCGACGTCGCGCTCGATGCCGGTTTCGCCGATCAGGCGCATTTCCAGCGCGCGTTCCGCCGGATCGCGGCCGCGACACCCGGCCAGTATCGCGGCGCGGCCCGCTGAAGCGCCGCGCGCGCCGCGCCGCGTGGCGAGGCGTCGAGATTAGACGTCGAGCAGATACAACGCGCTTCCCGCCAGCAGCAACGCCATCAGCCGATTGAATACGCGCATCCGGCGCGCGCTTGCGAGCCGCTGCCGCAGCGACGCGCCCGCGTACGCCCAGCAGCCGATCGACGCGAAACAGATCACGAGATACAGCCCGGCGAACTGCCAGACTTGCGCGTGATCGCCGTTGGCCGCATACGCGCCCATTGCCGCGACGCACGCGAGCCACGCTTTCGGATTGAGCCACTGCATCGCCGCGCCCGACGCCGCGGACGGCCCCGTGACCTTCGTATCGGCCGGCAGCCGGCCGTCGTCGAGTGCGAGGCGCCACGCCATGTAGAGCAGGAACGCGATGCCGGACCAGCGTGTCGCGGTCGTCAGCGCGGGCCAGCGCTCGAGCGCCGCGTGCAGGCCGAGGCCTGTCAGCAGAAACAGCGCGACGAAACCGAGCGTCGCGCCGGCCGCATAGCGCAGCCCCGCGCGCAGCCCGTGACGCGCGCCTGCGCCGAGCGCGACGATGTTGACGGGACCGGGCGTGATCGACGAAGCCAGCGCGAACGCGGCCATCGAAACCAGCATGCTCATCGAATCTCTCCATGCGAATATCGGAAGTCGCATCGAGAGTAAGCGCGCGGCGCGCGCGCGTATTGAAGAAAACTGCCGTCGGCGCGTCGCGCGAACTCAGTGCGCCGCGCGCGACGGACGCGCGTGCGGCAGCGTCGCCGACGCCGGGTGGCCGGATGCGTCCTGCGCGCGCGCCGGTGTGTCGGCGGAAGGTTGCGCGCACACCGAGAAGCCGAACGTGTTGACGCCGTCGGCGCACGTGACGAACACGCTGCCGCCGTGCATTTCGGCGACGGCCTTCACGATCGACAGCCCGAGCCCGTGATTCTCCATGCTGTTCGCGCGCGCTTCCTCGAGCCGGTAGAAACGCTCGAACACATGCGCGCGCCGGGCGGGATCGATCGGCTCGCCGGGGTTCGCGACCGACACGTCGACGAGCGCATCGCGCGGCGCGATCGTCACGTGCAGCGTCGCGCCGGGCGCCGAATGCTGGATCGCGTTGATCAGCAGGTTCGTCATCGCGCGCCGGAACAGCGACGGATCGACGGCCGCGCGCGCGTCGCCGTGCAGCTCCGCGCGCAGTTGCGCTTCGTCGAGCGGGATTTCGAGGAAGTCGAGCATGCGCTGCACCTCGTGCGCGAGCGACACGTACTTCAGATCGGTCGCGCGTTCGCCGCGGTCGCTGCGCGACAGGAACAGCATGTCGTTGATGATCACGCGCAAGCGCTCGAATTCCTCGAGATTCGACTGCAGCGTCTGGCGCAGCCGGTCGGCGGAACGGTCGCGGCTCGTCAGCGCGACCTGCGTCTGGCCGATCAGGATGCTGACCGGCGTGCGCAGCTCGTGCGCGACGTCGGCGTTGAATGCTTCGAGCCGCTCGTAGGTCTGCTGGATGCGCTCGAGCGCGCCGTTGAACGAGGCGGCCAGTTCGCGCAGCTCGGCAGGCAGCGCGTCGGTCTGCAGCCGCTGGCGGCGGTTCGCGACGCTCACGGCCGCCGCGTCCTGCGACAGCCGGTCGAGCGGCGCGAGCCCGAAGCGCGCGACCGCGCGGCTCAGCATCAGCGTGAGGATCGTCGCGGTCGCGATCAGCGCGGCGAGCGTCCAGCCGAAGCGGCGCAGCATCCGCTGCGTGCGCTCGCACGAGCTCGCGACGATCAGCTTCAGCGTCGGCCGCGCGCCGCTGCCGGCCACCGTGACGGTTTTCGTCATCACGTCGTAGCTGCTGTCGTTGAGCGCGTAGCGCTGGAACGCGCCGAGCGGTGCGCCGACCGGCACGCCGTCGACGGGACGGCCGAAGCGGAAGTCCGGATTCGGCGTGTCGACCTGATAGCGCGTCGAGCCGTCGGGCGGCTCGAGGTCGGCGAGCTTCTCCTTCATCAGCCTGCCGCGTTCGGGCGTGAGCGCATGCGACACGATCATTTCGGCGACCTTCGCGCGCGTGTCGAGCGTCGCGCGCAGCTCGGCGAACAGCTGGCGCTCCATCATCACGAACAGCCCGCAGCCGACGAGCGTAAAGACGAGCAGCGACACGATGCCGAACATCGTCGACAGCCGCAGCGCGATCGAGCGTTTCATGTGCGTTTCTCCGTGTCGCCGCCGTCGTCGCGCGCTTCGAGCACGTAGCCCATGCCGCGAATCGTATGCAGCAGCTTCTCCGGGAACGGGCCGTCAAGCTTCGCGCGCAGCCGCTTGATCGCGGTTTCGACGACGTTCGCGTTGCTGTCGAAATTCACGTCCCAGACGAGCTCGGCGATCGTCGTCTTCGACAGTACCTCGCCGCTGCGCCGCGCGAGCACGCCGAGCAGCTGGAATTCCTGCGCGGTCAGATCGAGCCGCGTGCCGTCGCGCGTCGCGCGGCGGCCGATCAGGTCGACACGCAGGTCGCCGATCGAGATCAGCGTCGATTCCTGCACGCGCGCGCGACGCGTCAATGCGCGCAGCCGCTCGATCAGTTCGAGGAACGAGAACGGCTTGGTCAGATAGTCGTCGGCGCCGCCGCGCAAGCCGCGCACGCGATCGTCGACGCGGTCGCGCGCGGTCAGCATGATGACGGGCGTCTGCTTCTGCGCGCGCAAGGCGCGCAGCACGCCGAAGCCGTCGAGCTTCGGCAGCATCACGTCGAGCACGACCACGTCGTAGTCGAACTCGACCGCCTTCCATGCACCGTCCTCGCCGTCGAGCGCGGTATCGACGACCCAGCCTTCCTCGGTCAGTCCGCTCTTCAGATATTCGACGACTTTCGGTTCGTCTTCGATGATCAGTACTTTCATGTTCGGATCCGTTATCGCGTGACCGCCTGCGGGCGCGTGCCGGCGGCGTCCGCGGCGGCCATGTCGGAGGAGGTCGCGGCCGCGCCGTTCCAGCCGCCGCCGAGCGCCTTCGCGAGAAAGACCACGAGCGCCGCGCGCTGCCCCTGGATCTGCACGGCCTGCCGCTCGCTCGTCAGCAACTGCTGTTCGGCCGTCAGGACGTCGATGAAGGGCGCGAGCCCGCCCGCGTAGCGGTCCTGCGCGAGCGACACGAGCCGGCGCGCGTCGTCGACGGCGGCGGACGCCTGCTGCGCCGCATCGGCGAGCACCGACAGCCCGGTCACCGCATTTTGCACCTCCTCGAACGCGGTGAGCACCGTCTGCCGATAGTTGGCCTGCGCGGCGACGTAGCCGGCCTGCGCGAAATCGACGCCGGCCTGCAGCTTGCCGCCCGCGAACAGCGACTCGCTCGCCGACGCGCCGATAGACCACAGCAGCGCCGGCACCGTGAACAGGCCCGAGAAGCGCGTCGCGTCCCAGCCGATGTCGGGCGACAGCGCGATGCGCGGAAAATACGCGGCGCGCGCGATGCCGATCTGCGCGTTCGCGGCGGCCATCGCGCGCTCGGCCGACGCGACGTCCGGGCGCCGCTGCAGCAGATCGCTCGGGATGCCGGTCGGCAGCGCCGGCGCGTTGATCGGCACCACGCGCGGCGGCAGCGAGAACGCGGGCGCCGGCGTGCCGACGAGCGTCGCGATCGCGGTTTCGACCTGCGCGCGCTGCCGTACCAGCAACTGCGCCTGCGTGCGCGTCGCGTCGAGCTGCGCGCGCTGCTGCAGCAGGTCGAGGCCCGACACCGCACCGAGATCGTGGCGCGCGCTCACATAGTCGAGCGCCTTCTGCTGCAGCGCGATCGAGCGCTGCACGACGTCGATCTCCGCGTCGAGCTCGCGCAGCGCGAAATAGCTCGACGCGAGATCGGCGCTCAGCACGACGCGCGCGTTCGCGAAGTCGTCGCGCGCCTGGTCGGTATTCGCCTCGGCGGCCTCGACCGTGCGCCGCACGCGGCCGAACAGGTCGAGCTCGTAGCTGACGCTCGGGCCGACCTGGATGTCGTTCTGCACGGTCGATACGTTCTGCGTCGCGTAGTTCGTCTGCGGCCGGTCGGCCGAGATGCGAAAGCGCTGGCCGCTCGCGTTCAGCGACACGGCCGGATATTGCGCGGACGCGACCGACGCGAGCGTCGCCTTCGCCTGGTCATAGCGCGCGGCGACGGCCTTCAGGCTCTGGTTGTTGCGCTGCGCCTCGGCTTCGAGCGCGTCGAGCTGCGGATCGCCGAATGCGGTCCACCAGGTCGCGTCGAGCGGCGCGCGCGCCGGCGCGGCCGGATGCCAGTACGCGTCGGCCGGATCGACGTGCCACGCGGCCGGCGTGTCGACCGCGGGCCGCCGGTAGTCGGGGCCGACCGTGCAGCCGGCGAGGGCGGCTGCCGCCGCGATCGCGCAGGCGGCGACGGCGCGGCGTGGGCCGGTCGCGATCACGATCGGGCTCCTGCGGCGGCCGACGCCGGTTGCGCGGTCGGCGTCGACACGACGACCGTGTCGCCGTTCGCGAGCGCATCGCCGGGGTTCGCGACGAGCCGGTCGTCCGGCGTGAGCGCGCCGTCGACTTCGAGCGTCTGGCCGATCGTGCGCACGACCGTCACGGGCTTCAGATGCACGCGGCCGTTCGCGTCGACGCTCGCGACGGTCGGCCCTTCCGCGCGGAACAGCAGCGTGCTGGCCGGAATCTGCAGGCGACCGACCGGCGTCATCGGCAGCGTAGCCTGCACGTAGGCGCCGGGCAGCAGCCGCTCGTCCGCGTTCGGCAGCGTGATCTCGACCTGCAGCGAGCGCGTCGCGACGTCGATCGCCTGCGCGGTGCGCGTGATCGTGCCGTCGAACGTGCGCCCCGGCAGCTCGGCCTGCGACACGCTCACGTGCTGGCCGACCTTCACCTGCTGCGCGTACGCCTGCGGCACCTGCACGTACAGGCGCAGCCGGTCGGCCTGCACGACCGTAAACAGCGCGCGCCCGGCGTTGCCGGAGCTGACGAGATCGCCGACGTCGACGTTGCGCTGCGTGACGACGCCGTCGATCGGCGCGACGATGCGCTGGAAGCCCTTCAGCTCGGTGAGCCGGCGCACGTTCGCGTCGGCCGCCGCGAGATTCGCGGCGCCTTGATTGAACGCGCCCTGACGGTCGTCGAGTTCCTGTTGCGACACCGCATCGCGCTCGCGCAACTGCTGCGCGCGCTCGAACGACGTCCTTGCGAGCGCGAGCGCCGCCTGTGCCTGCCGCCGCTGCGCGCTGGCCTGCGCGAGTTCCTGATCGAGCTCCGGCGTATCGAGTTCGGCGAGCAGCTGCCCTTGCTTCACGTGCGTGCCGATGTCGGCGTGCCAGCGCAGCACGTAGCCGCTCGCGCGCGCGTAGATCGGCGCCTCGACGTAGCCGCGCAGCGTGCCCGGCAGCGTCAGGCGGCCGCCGCTTGCCGCGTCGACGGGATGCACGACGGTCACGTATTGCCGCGTGTTCTGCTCGGCGACGGCATCGAGCCGGCCGCGGTTCAGCACGTTGACGACGATCGTGCGCGCGGCGCCCGCCGCGAGCAGCACGCCGATTACGGTCAGCACGATCCGCGCGCGTCGCGACACGGCCGTGCGGGACGGCAGGTGCATCCCGTGGTCGTCCACCTGGATGCCGACGCTGCTGTGATGTTTCTCTTCCATGAATTCAACCGGTCAGGATGCGAGAGGTTAGGGTGCCGCCCGGCGCTCGCGCCGGCGCGCGAGCCGCGCATGCACGCCGCCGAACACGAGCGGCACGAACAGCAGCGTCGATACGGTCGCGAACAGCAGCCCGCCGATCACCGCGCGGCCGAGCGGTGCGTTCTGTTCCGCGCCTTCGCCGAGCCCGAGCGCCATCGGCACCATCCCGATGATCATGGCGAGCGCGGTCATCAGCACGGGGCGGATCCGCGTCGCGCCGGCCTCGAGCGCGGCCGTCAGCGGCGGTGCGCCGGCCGCGAGCCGCTGCCGCGCGAACGAAACGACCAGAATGCTGTTGGCTGTGGCGACGCCGACCGTCATGATCGCGCCCGTCAGCGCAGGCACGCTCAGGTGCGTGCCGGTGATGAACAGCATCCAGGCGATGCCCGCGAGCGCGGCTGGCATCGCGCTGATGATGATCAACGGGTCGAGCCACGACTGGAAATTGACGACGATCAGCAGATAGACGAGCACGATCGCCATCGCGACGCCGGCGCCGAGCCCGAGATACGAGGTGCGCATCGTCTCGATCTGGCCGCGCATCGTCAGGTCCGTGCCGCGCGGCAGCGTCGCGCGCGCGTCCGACACGATGCGCGCGATGTCGCTCGCGACCGAACCGAGATCGCGGCCTTCGACGCTCACGTACAGATCGATCGCCGGGCGGATGTTGTAGTGCGTGACGATGGCCGGCCGCGCTTCCGCGCGCATCCGCACGAGGTTGCCGAGCAGTTGCGCGGGCGTGCCCGTACGGCCGTTCGCGGCGACCGGCGTGCCGAGCAGGTCGTCGACCGACGCGATGTCGTATTGCGGGGTCTGGATCGACAGCGGGTACTGCACGCCCGTTCTCGGATTGATCCAGAACGACGGCGTGGTCTGCGAACTGCCGGACAGCGAGATCAGCATGTTCTGCGCGACGTTCTGCGCGGACAGGTTCAGCTGCTGCATGCGCGTACGATCCATGTCGGCCAGCAGGGTCGGCTCGTCATTGCGCTGCAGTACATGCACGTCGACGGCGCCGGGAATGCGCCTGACCTCTTTCATCAGGCGGCTCGCGATGGTCATGTTACTCGCGAGATCGTTGCCGAGCACCTGCACGTCGATCGCGGCCGGCTGACCGAAGTTCAGGATCTGCGTGATGATGTCCGACGGCTGGAAGAAGAATTCGACGCCGGGAAAGCGCGCCGGCAGCGCCGCGCGCAGCGCGCGCACGTACGCCTGCGTCGAGCGGTGGCCGGGCTTCAGCGCGATCAGGATCTCGCCGTCGAGCGTGCCGATCGTGCCGGCGTTGCTGTACGACAGATTGATGCCGCTCACCGGCAGCCCGAGGTTGTCGACGATCGCGCCGAGCTCGTCGGGCGGCACGATGTCGCGCACGGCACGCTCGACGCGATCCGCGAGGCGCGCGGTCTCCTCGATCCGGTAGCCGGTCGGGGCGCGCATATGCAGCCGGATGTTGCCGGAATCCGCGTTCGGGAAGAAATCGCGGCCGAGCACGAACACGAGGCCGGTCGACAGCACGCAGAAGCCGAGAAAGCAGCTCGCGTAGAAGCGCCGGCGCACGAGCAGCATGCTGAGCAGCACGATGTACCACGCGCGCAGCCGCTCGAACGCCGCGTTGAACGCGCGATGCAGCCGCGCGAAGCGGCCGGTCGCGCGCTCGGGGCCGACGCTCGCCTGTTGCGGCCGGAACAGCAGCATCGCGAGCGTCGGCACGAGCGTGCGCGACAGCACGTAGGAGGCGAGCATCGCGAACACGACGGCCTCGGCGAGCGGCACGAACAGGTAGCGCGCGACGCCCGTCAGGAAGAACATCGGCACGAACACGATGCAGATGCAGAGCGTCGACACGAAGGCTGGCACCGCGATCTCGCCCGCGCCTTCGAGGATCGCGTCGTGCAGATCGGTGCCGAGATGCAGATGGCGCTCGATGTTCTCGATCGTCACCGTCGCATCGTCGACAAGAATCCCGACCGCGAGCGCGAGCCCGCCGAGCGTCATGATGTTGATCGTCTCGCCGAGCGCGGACAGCACGATCAGCGACGTGAAGATCGACAGCGGAATCGAGATCGCGATGATGAGCGTGCTGCGCCAGTTGCCGAGAAACAGCAGGATCATCATCGCGGTCAGCACGGCCGCGATCAGCGCCTCGTGGATCACGCCCTGCACGGCGGCGTTCACGAACACCGACTGGTCGAACAGCGGCGTGATCGTGAGCCCTTCGGGCAGCGTCGGCTCGACGCGCGGCAGCAGCGCCTTCAGGTCCGAGACGACTTTCAGCGTCGACGCGTCGCCGCTCTTCTGGATCGAGACCAGCACGCCGCGCTGGCCGTTCTGCCGGACGACGTTGGTCTGCGGCGAGAACCCGTCGCGCACCGACGCGACTTCGCCGAGATAGGTCGTCGCGCCGTTGACGGTCTGGATCGGCAGGTGCGTGATGTCGGCGATCGTGTCGGCCGACGCGTTTTTT
>NZ_JBQYLP010000198.1:0-502 GCF_052683555.1 Burkholderia sp. BC1 | reverse complement strand
CGCTTCCTTGAACGCCATCGAACCGGCCATGCGGAACGCGTTTTCGTTCGAGTCGACGTCGTGGTACGAACCGAACGTCAGGTGAACCTTCACGTCGACGACCGGGAAGCCGGCCAGCACGCCCGACTTCAGCGTGTCCTGGATACCCTTGTCGACCGCCGGGATGTATTCGCGCGGAATCACACCGCCCTTGATCTCGTCGAAGAACTCGTAGCCCTTGCCCTGCTCGTTCGGCTCGAGCGTGATGACTGCGTGACCGTACTGGCCGCGGCCGCCCGACTGCTTGACGAACTTGCCTTCGACGTCCTTCGCCGTCGAACGGATCGTTTCGCGGTACGCAACCTGCGGCTTGCCGACCGTTGCTTCGACGCCGAATTCACGCTTCATCCGGTCGACCAGAATTTCGAGGTGGAGCTCGCCCATGCCCGAAATGATGGTCTGGCCCGACTCTTCGTCGGTCTGCACGCGGAACGACGGATCTTCCTGCGCGAGACGGTTCAGC
>NZ_JBQYLP010000197.1:0-531 GCF_052683555.1 Burkholderia sp. BC1 | reverse complement strand
CAACATGTGGCTACGTCAGTTGTTCGTCGAGCTTTTCTCTGAAGCATAAGCTTCCAGCAAACCCATATTGACTGCCGCGGTCGGCCATGGCTGAGGATCAGGATGTCGGTGGTCTGCCAACCGGTGCGGCGCAGTTCTCCCATGCGACTGGTCTTGTGCGTAGGCAGCCGGGTCGGAACTGCCATCGTCCGCCAGTTTGAACACCGCCACCGTCTGCACCAGCTCTTCGGACTGACCCTTCAGTCTGGAGGCCGCGGCGGCCATCTGCTCGACCAGCGCCGCGTTCTGTTGCGTTGCCTGGTCCATATTGGTGACGGCCTCGCCCACCTGCGCTACTCCCTGGCTCTGCTCGGTGCTGGCCGCGCTGATCTCGCCCATGATGTCGGTCACGCGCCGAATGCTGTCCACGACCTCTCTCATAGTGGTGCCGGCCTGGTCCACCAAGGCGCTGCCTTGCTCGACCCGGCCCACGCTGTCGTTGATCAGGGTCTTGATTTCCTTGGCGGCCTCGGCGCTGCGCTGGGCCAGGCT
>NZ_JBQYLP010000196.1:0-550 GCF_052683555.1 Burkholderia sp. BC1 | reverse complement strand
GGTCTTGATTTCCTTGGCGGCCTCGGCGCTGCGCTGGGCCAGGCTGCGCACTTCGGTGGCCACCACGGCAAAGCCGCGACCGTGTTCGCCCGCTCGGGCGGCCTCGACGGCGGCATTCAGGGCCAGAATGTTGGTCTGGAAGGCGATGCCGTCAATGACGCTGATGATGTCGGCGATCTTGCGGGAGCTTTCGTTGATGCCTGTCATGGTGTTGACCACCTGGGCCACGGCTTCACCGCCTTGGACGGCCACGGTGCTGGCGCTTTGCGCGAGCTGGTTCGCATGGCGCGCGTTGTCGGCGTTCTGGCGCACAGTGGAGCCCAACTCCTCCATGCTGGCGGCGGTTTCTTCCAGGGAGCTGGCCTGGCTTTCGGTGCGCGCCGACAGGTCGTGGTTGCCCTGGGCAATCTCGGAACTGGCCGCCTCCAGGCTCTCGGCGTTCTGGCGCACATGGGCCACCATGCTGGACAGGCTGCCCTGCATGTCCGCCAGGGCGGTTATCAATTGGCCGACTTCGTCGTTCGAACGCGTCACGATCTGCCCCGTGAGG
>NZ_JBQYLP010000195.1:0-550 GCF_052683555.1 Burkholderia sp. BC1 | reverse complement strand
GGGGGTGTCAGGATTTCCGTGTTCAAGGCGGGTTGAGTAATTACACGGAAGGCCGAACGAACCGATCTGCGTAAAGGATAGCGAACTGGTTCATGGCCGTCTTCCAGTCATGCGCGGCACTTCCCCAATTCGCGGTGATGTTGCGCAAGGCCAGCCAGATGAGTTTGGTCGCGGCCTCGTCGCTCGGGAAGTGACCACGGGTCTTGATGATCTTGCGCAACTGCGAGTTGATATTTTCAATCGCGTTCGTCGTGTAGATGATCTTGCGCACACCCGGCGGAAACGCAAAGAACGGGATCACCCGATCCCAGGCGTTGCGCCACGCGCTGCTGACGGTCGGGAATTTCTGGCCCCACGGCCCATCAGCAAACGCATCGAGTGCGGCCTGGGCCGCTTCCGCGCTGGGAGCGGCGTAGATCGGCTTGATCGCCGCGGCCAAGCCCCGGCGGTCCTTCCAACTGGCGTAATCGAGGCTGTTGCGGATAAGGTGGACGATGCAGGTCTGCAGCGTGGTGGCCGGGAACACGGCGGCCAGCGCTTCGGGCATGCC
>NZ_JBQYLP010000194.1:0-559 GCF_052683555.1 Burkholderia sp. BC1 | reverse complement strand
GCGATGCGCTCCGTGTAAAGGTTCAACGCGGATAGTACGGCGGAATCTGCGGGTCGACGTCGAACCACACCGATTTCGCATGGATGTACTCGTGCATCGCGTCGAAGCTCTTTGCGCACCCGTCGTCGCTCGCGCAGACGCTGCCGAGCGGCGAGCCGGGGCTCACGCGCTTGTAGCCATCCGCACCGCCTCTCGGATCCGCGTGCGAAGCCGTGCGCACGCTGTCGGTCGCGCGTCCAGAGGCCGGCGCCGAGCCCGCACGCGACGCGGGCCGCGATCGCGAGCGCCTCGTCGCCGGTGCGAAACGTCGTGACCGTCACGAACGGGCCGAACCCTGCGTGCTGCGCGACGCGGTCGCCCGGCTTCGCATGCACGCAAAAGCGGCGGGCGTAGGCCCGCCGCGTCGATCTCCGCGCGCACCTCGCGGCGCGCGCATGCGCCGTTACTTCAGACGCGTCGCGATTTCGTTCGCCATCGCCTTCAGCGCGGCCTGCGTCGGCGCATCGGCGGCCAATGCGTTGAGCAGCCCGAAATCGTGGATCGTGCCGTCGTAACGCGT
>NZ_JBQYLP010000193.1:0-562 GCF_052683555.1 Burkholderia sp. BC1 | reverse complement strand
CAAGCGGCGCTGCACCACCAGCGGGGACACGCCGAAGTCGGCGGCAATGTCCTCGATGGGGCGTCCTTCCTTGACCAGCGCGGCGAAGGCCGCGAACTGGTCGGCGGGGTGCATGTTCTCGCGCTGCACGTTCTCCGCGAGGCTGACGGTGCGGGCCGAAGCATCGGCCACCAGCAGGCACGGCACTTCGTAGTCGGCGGGGATGCGCTTCTTCTTCGCCAGCAGCTTCAAGGCGGTCAGGCGGCGGTCGCCTGCGACGACTTCGTATTGCTCCCCATCGGCGGACAGGATGACGATCAGGTTTTGCAGCAGGCCGATGCGGGCAATGCTCGCGGCCAGTTCGGGGATGGACTGGCGCGGGGTCGTGCGGACGTTGCGCTTGGAGCGGCGCGGCAGCAACTGCGAGAGGGGAACCAAGATCAGGTTCTTGGTCGGGTCGGCCACTTCCAGCGGTGCGGCGGCTTCGATGGCGACGGCTTCGGTTTTGAGTACGGCGTTCATGGTGATTTCTCCTAGGGAAACGCTGATTTATTCGGCTCGGCGGTCATCGCAGACGTAGCCG
>NZ_JBQYLP010000192.1:0-574 GCF_052683555.1 Burkholderia sp. BC1 | reverse complement strand
GCGGTTGCTGCCAGCAAACAAAGAGACTGCTTCTTCAATTCAACCCCCGTTCTTTTGATGCGTTTTTTGGTCCTAATTCGGATCTGTTTGTGTTGCGTTGAGTTGGAATCGCTTGCTGTTTGGGTTTTTGGGCGGACCTCCTTTGGTGGTCGTGAATGGCCTTTTTGATATTTCTGCGATGGATGATGCGAGGGACCGCAAGCGGTCGATGCACGGCGCGTCGTGTGGCGGATATAGGCGTGGATGCGCGGTCGCGCGAGGCGGCATTCGCGGCGATGACGGCGCAAGGCGGCAGAGGAACCGCTGCGTCAGCGCAAAGGAAAGCGACGCGCCGGCCCCCGTTGCCCGCGCGCCGAGTGGAATCGGTGTGTCTCATATTCTGATCAGTACACGGCTTCGCCGGCCGTGTGCCCCTCGTCGGTTGATCTTGTTGTTCGGTCGTTTTGGTACTGCTTTTGGGTGATCTCGAGGAAAGGTATCGGCAGACTTTTCGCGTTCTTTAGCGGAATCGTCGAATGATTTTTCTAGGGAAACGCTGATCAATGGACCAACTTCCGAAGTTGCAGGCGAGATG
>NZ_JBQYLP010000191.1:0-630 GCF_052683555.1 Burkholderia sp. BC1 | reverse complement strand
TCTCGTATCACTGATACGAGAATTGAGCTGGACGCACTTCATCGCCCTGATGCCGCTGAAAGACCCGCTCCAGAGGGACTACTACGCACAGATGGCGAGCACCCAACGCTGGAGCGTGCGGACGCTGCGCGAGCGCATCGACTCGATGCTGTACGAGCGCACAGCGCTGTCCCAAAAGCCGGAAGAAACCATCGCGCAGGAGCTGGCGACCCTGCGCGATGCGCAGCGCATGTCGCCGGCCCTGGTGATGCGCGACCCGTACATCCTCGACTTCCTGGGCCTGCGGGACACTTGGCAGGAAGGCGACTTGGAAGCGGCGATCATTCGCGAAATGGAGTCCTTCCTGCTGGAGCTGGGCGCGGGCTTCTCATTCGTCGCCCGGCAGAAGCGCATCCCGATCGACGACGAGGATTTCCACCTCGACCTGTTGTTCTACAACCGCAAGCTGCGCCGGCTTGTGGCGGTGGAGTTGAAGATCGGCGAGTTCAAGGCCGCATACAAGGGACAGATGGAGCTTTACCTGCGCTGGCTCGACAAGCACGAACGCGAGCCGGAAGAAGCCTCGCCGCTGGGGATCATCTGCGTATTTCGGTGAACGTGATCAGCGATTTCGGATGAAGGTGATCACCG
>NZ_JBQYLP010000190.1:0-750 GCF_052683555.1 Burkholderia sp. BC1 | reverse complement strand
GCCGATCATGAACTAAGATTGAAACCGGACCACCCTATGGGGTCAGGCCAATGCGGGGCGAACGCTGAGCTTCTATGTCCGGCCCGCGGAATCGTCGCGCCGGCTGCTGCCGGCCGGGCAACGCGTGGACGGTCCGCTGCTGGCGCGATATGGGTCGGTGAACGGGCTCAACTTCGCGGTGGTCGGGCCGGCGGATAGTCTCGAGGAGAAGGCCGTCGTGCGGGCGCTGGATCAGCAGACTTGAGCCGGGCGGCTCGGGGTGCGGCTGCGGGTGGATGCCGTTGTCAGGCTCGTGGGGTGTAGTCTTTCGGTGGCTTGAAAGCGCTCATATCGTCGATTCCGATGCACAGCGTTTGGGTTTGCTTTTGTGGTCGTTGTCCACACCGTGGAATCTTGGTGCGACGCGTACCACGTGAGCCGGATTTTCTTGTTCGGATCCACAGGGTTTGATGTCCTTTCGGATCGGGATATCCACATCCGTCACGATGGTGGGCGCATCGCCGCTCGTCGAATCTTCTCAATTTCGACGCCCACAGTGCTTCGAGTGACTTGGGAAGAGCATATCCACAACGCGCTCGTCAGTTTGGTTCACAGCGTTGCGAGTGATGTGCGGCCCGGTTGTCCACATGGACGAGCGGTTACGCTACAAGGCTTTGCCTCTGCACGACACGCCGGCCCGTGGCAGCGCGAATCATCAAACGGGGGTGTCAGGATTTCCGTGTTCAAGGCGGGTTGAGTAATTACACGGAA
>NZ_JBQYLP010000189.1:0-702 GCF_052683555.1 Burkholderia sp. BC1 | reverse complement strand
CGGCTACGTCTGCGATGACCGCCGAGCCGAATAAATCAGCGTTTCCCTAGACAACTTGATGGTATTCGCGCTTATTTTTCGTTTAATACGTCTGTTTATTACAGATTGCTGAATAATTGCATGGACGGCGACGCATGCCTTCGCAGCCGAGCCGCGAAGGCGGATGCGAGGGGACGACGATGCGGGAGGCGGAGCGCGGCCGCCGTCCGACGTGACGGAGCGGCCGCGAAGGGACGGAAATGCGTCAGTCGCCGAGTTCGGCGAGCGTCGGGATCGACGGCTGTGCGCCGGCACGCGTGACCGATACCGCGGCCGCGCGCTGGGCGAAGCGGATCGCGTCGTCGACGTTCGCGCCGGCCGCGAGCCGTGCCGCGAAGCCGCCGATGAACGTGTCGCCGGCGGCCGTCGTGTCGACCGCGCGCACGACCGGCGCCGGATAGTGTCGCGCGATGCCGTCGGCCGTCAGCGCGAGCACGCCGCGTTCGCCGAGCGTGATCAGCACGTTGCGCGCGCCGCGCGCCTGCAGCGCCCGCGCCGCGACTTCCGCGTCGGTCGCATCGCGCACGGGGCGGCCGGTCAGCGCAGCGGCTTCCAGTTCGTTCGGAATCAGATAGTCGACCAACGCGAGCCAGTCGGCCGGCAGCGGCGCGACGGCCGGCGCCGGATTGAGCACGACCGTGCGGCCGAGCCGGCGTCTTGCGT
>NZ_JBQYLP010000188.1:0-775 GCF_052683555.1 Burkholderia sp. BC1 | reverse complement strand
AGTGAATCGCCGGTGCTAACGCGACCGAGGTGGCCAGCGGTCGCCAGTCCCGACGGGATCGTCCCCGCCGGTGAATCGTCAGTGCCAGTGGGATCATCGCCGCTAGTGAATTGCCACTGCGAGTGTGATGGTCGCCGCTAGTGCATCGCCGGTGCTAACGCGACCGAGGTGGCCAGCGGCCGCCAGTAACCAACGGGATCGTCCCGGCCAGTGAATCGCCACTGCCAGTGGGATGGTCGCCGCTAGTGAATCGCCGGTACTAACGCGATCGAGGTGGCCAGCGTTCGCCAGTCCCAACGGGATCGTCCCCACCAGTGAATCGCCAGTGCCAGCGGGATCGTCGTCGCTAGTGAATTGCTAGTGCCGGCGCGATCGCCACCGCTAGTGAATCGTCAGTGCGAACGCGATCGAGGTGGCCAGCGGTGGCCAGTCCCAACGGGATCGTCCCCGCCGGTGAATCGTCAGTGCTGGCGCGACCGCCACCGCTAGTGAGTCGTCGGTGGAACGCCATCGAGGCCGCTAGAAGTCGCCGGTGCGAACGGGATCATCGCCGCTAATCGCCAGTGCTAACGCGACCGCTAGTGAAGCACGGATGCAAGCCAACGCGGTCGACGCTGCTGGCGGCTCCCCAGTGCCAACCCGGTCGCGGTTCAGGCGAACTCCCGGTGCGAAGCACGATCGCCATCGTAGGCGAATCGACGTCGCCGACGTGATCGCTGGTAACTCGCTAGGGAAACGCTGATTTATTCGGCTCGGCGGTCATCGCAGACGTAGC
>NZ_JBQYLP010000187.1:0-799 GCF_052683555.1 Burkholderia sp. BC1 | reverse complement strand
TCCCTTATTTTAAGAGAGTCCTCGTGTCCTCAGATACGTGGGGCCACTCCACCCGTGCACGTCCGGCTACCAGGATTCGACGTGTGCGGCGCCGCTACGTAACGGTGCGATTCCACAGCCGCAATGCCAAACAGGCGCGGGCTGGGTCACAGTCTCTAGTGCAGTCTGGCAAGGATCCCGATGGTCCGAACCACAATGCAGCTATTCGGCACAACCGCAGTGTCCGGCTGGCTTCGACACTTCAGTTCCGTCTTCATGGACCGGCTCAGGCTGGACTCAGCCTGAATGCGTTAAATTTACGCCACCCCCGCCAGTGGTAATAGACCCGGACGTCGCTTGTACGGCCGCAGCAAGCAGTCACAAATTGAGCGCGTTTGATATGCAAGTATTCAACAGTATCGAGCAAACGCTTACGAGGGACGCCCCGTTTCAACAGAAGACCCAATGGCGAGACTGGAGCACGCTCCCTGGAGTGAACCCTGATTGGCCGTACGGAATTGCGGGCTACAAGGGTGATAAGGTGTTCACCGGCACCTGGACCGGACCATGGTACAACAAGCAGCTTGCATGCACTCAGCAGAACTCCTGGGCGACCTACTGCTACGTCAACCCATCAAATGGTGCCGTGGATTTCTTGTGGGTCAATACGGCGGGTGCTGGTAATGGTCAATGCAATCACTAGGCAGGGATCACCAATAAAATAAAAAGCGCCCGAAATGAACTGACCCCGCAAAGTTGGACGGTTAAACACTAGGGAAACGCTGATTTATTCGGCTCGGCGGTCATCGCAGACGTAGCC
>NZ_JBQYLP010000186.1:0-811 GCF_052683555.1 Burkholderia sp. BC1 | reverse complement strand
TCGGTGATCACCTTCATCCGAAATCGCTGATCACGTTCACCGAAATACGCAATAGGTGGATTCGAACGCGGCCAAGAGGCTGGCGTTCGCGCCATAGGCACGGGCCATACAGAACTCCTTTTGGATGTGATTTCAGATGTGATTTCAGGAAAGCGGTCCGGCACTGCTGTAGTGCAGGACCACGGGCAGTAGGCAGGCCTTGATGCCGCTCGTGCCCTCGGGGGCCAGTTCATCGAACTTCGGCTGACCGATTTCGGCGTACTCGACGACACCGGCGAGCGTCCGGTCGGCTTCGATCAGGGAAGCCAACTCGGTGAGCAGCCCATCCATGCGTGAATCACGCGCAGCGGCATCCGGGTCGGCGACAAACAGTTCGATGGCCACCTGGTGCTGCCAGTGGTAAGTCAGTGGCGAGAGCGATACCTCGGGCTCGCCCATCTCGCCGTCGCGCAGAATCGTCATGGCGTGGTCCGCGATACGCTCGGGCAAGGCGGCGTTGCGTTTGACTACCGTGCCCAGTGACAACTGGCCGAGCACGGCGAACAAAGCACCGATGGCGTTCTCTCTTTGGCTCATGTGGCTGCCCCTTTGCGGTCGGCTTCATCGAAACGGTTGGCAATGCGCTGGGCCAGCGTGCTGACCCACCGGCGCGCGCTGCGGTCGATGTCGAATTTCTTCTTCAGGGTCACTTGCGGAACCAGCAGGAACATCGGGACCGTGACCAGTCCTCGGCCGGTGGTCTGGGCCTTTTGTGAGGCGGCTGCGTATTTCGGCGATGGTGATCAGACGTTTCGGTGAACGTGATCGGTCT
>NZ_JBQYLP010000185.1:0-897 GCF_052683555.1 Burkholderia sp. BC1 | reverse complement strand
GCCATCTCGCCTGCAACTTCGGAAGTTGGTCCATTGATCAGCGTTTCCCTTGAGGACGATGCATTGCTGCCGGAAGATTTCGAGCAGAAGATCAGTATCGTCAATGCCTACCTTGATTCGAAAGGTGGGCAATGGGACGTCTTTTCCGGCTTGATCGCGGATCTGCATTCTGGAACTCGCGTGATCGCTGTCGAGCACTTTCAGGGCATGCGCTTCGTGACGATCAACAAGATGACGAGCATGGTCTGCAATATCTACGGTGAGCGAGTGCTACGCATGCTGGCCGAATGGGATTCGAACGATCGCGACGATCAGACGAACACGATTGACAAGTTCCTCGAGCGTCAAGCAGACCTGCGCGTGGTGGTCGCGCTCCCTTTCCTCGTTGGGCATCGCGAGGATGTTTATTCGACACTCTGGGGATTCCAGAACACTCAATACAACACCTTGATTGAAAATAGCGAGCGCACGCTGGAGCGACTTGCCGAAGCGGCCTGATACGAGCGTGCTACCGCGCATGGTAGGTCGAGATGCCGTTTGGTCGACGCACGCAGTCCGATTGGTTTTGTTCATACTGAAGATACCGTCCGTACGTGATCCCTGTTTCCGTCGAATCTTCCCATGCCTCGAAGTTCATCGACGAAGGCTTGTCAGTTTCCATCGTGACCTACCACTCCGACGCAGCATTGCTCGCACGAACGTTGGCGAGCCTGTGCGTCGCGTGTGACATCGTGCGGGCAACCCGCTCTGGTTTGACTGTCCGCGTTCAAATCGTTGACAACGGTGGCTTGCCGGATCTGTCGAAAACACTTGAAATGTTTGACCGCGCGGACATTGCGTACGAGGTTGCGTATTCCGGCGAACGTGATCACGCATTTCGGCGGATCGTGATCATGG
>NZ_JBQYLP010000184.1:0-920 GCF_052683555.1 Burkholderia sp. BC1 | reverse complement strand
TAAGAGGCCAGTTCAAAAACCCCTGAGGCGGCTGTTTACTTTCTCGGTAAGCTGTTAACCTTGGATGTCTGAACAACGGAACCCAAGGGATGGAAGCGCCGATTATTGATGACGAATTGTGGACACTGATCGAACCGTTACTGCCGCCGCCCAAGCCCCGGCGCAAAGGGCATCCTGGTCGCCCACGCGTATCGGATCGGGCGGCGTTGAATGGCATCCTGTTCGTGTTGAAAACCGGACTGCGATGGAACCACCTGCCGACCGTATTGGGCTTTGGCTCCGGCGCGACCTGCTGGCGACGACTGAACGACTGGCGCAAAGCAGGCGTATGGGATCGACTGCACGAACTGCTGCTCGACAAGTTGCGCGAGGCCGGGCAGATCGATCTTTCATACGCTGCCGTCGATTCCTCGTCGGTACGAGCTGTTGGGGCGGGCGAAAAACTGGCCCGAACCCCACGGATCGCTCGCGACCCGGTTCCAAACACCACATCCTCGTAGACGCCAATGGCGTTCCCATCAGCGCCATCCTGACAGGCGCGAACCGCAACGACGTCACCCAGTTGCTGCCGCTCGTCGACGCGATTCCCCCGATCCGTGGCGCGCGCGGCCGACCACTTCAGAGACCCAAGGTCATCTATGCCGATCGTGGTTACGATTCCGATCCGCATCGTCAACGATTGCGCGAACGCGGCATCAAACCGGTGATCGCACGGCGCCGCACTGAACATGGCAGTGGTCTGGGCAAATTCCGTTGGGTCGTTGAACGGACTCACTCGTGGCTCCACAACTTCCGTCGTCTTCGCATACGCTTCGATCGTCGAGCTGACATTCACGAAGCATTCTTGAAATTCGGCTGCGCCCTCGTCTGCTGGAACATCTTCAGGCGTACGGAGCAGCCTTTTTGAACTGGCCTCTAAG
>NZ_JBQYLP010000183.1:0-991 GCF_052683555.1 Burkholderia sp. BC1 | reverse complement strand
GCTACGTCTGCGATGACCGCCGAGCCGAATAAATCAGCGTTTCCCTAGCGTCGCCGAATCCCGCTCGACGTCTCGGCGCGACGTTCGTGCGACAACGCGAACGTCGTCGATGCGCGGCGGATCGGTGCGCCGGTGCGATACGGAGGCTCGCGATTCGCGATGCGGCACGAGACGACGCATCGGCAATCACGTCGCGACCCGGCTGGCTTTCCCGCGTTCACGTCACCCCGCCCGCGCCGCGTTCGCACCCTTCGCCGCAATCGGCCGCGATCGACCGCGATCGCGCACGCCATTTCTGAGACACTTGCGGTTCCGCATTCCGACGATGGGTCATGTCCTGGTTTCTGTATCTGATCGAATGCGTCGACGACAGCGTCTACACGGGCATCACGACCGACGTCGCCGCACGCTTCGACGAACACGCGGCCGGCAAGGGCGCGCGCTACACGCGCTCGCGCAAGCCGCGCGCCGTGCTCGCGTCGTTTCCGCTGCCCGACCGGTCGATCGCGTCGAAGGCCGAATACTGGGTGAAACGGCTGACGGCCGCGCAAAAGCGCGAGCTGGCCGCCGGTATCCGGACGCTGGCGTCGGTCTTGCCGGCCGCGCTGTTCGCCGTCGAAGACGAAGCGAAGCGCGTGGCGGCCGGGCAGCCTGCGCGTACGGGCGGCGGCCGGCGACGTGGCGCGAAAGCATCGGCCGCCGTGGAGCAATCAGCCGAGGCGAGCGGGCCGTCGAAGGCCGCACGCGCAGCGACGCGCGCGAAGCAGGCCGCGGCGGCCGACACGCCTGTCCCGGCCATCCGCAGCGCGACAGCGCCGCAGCTCGAGAAGGCGACGAAGACGAAAAAGACGGCCAAGCCGACGAAGGTACCGGCGCCTGCACGCGCCGAAAAAGCCACAAAGCCCGCAAAGGCGGCACAACCGGCAAAAGCACCCGAAGCCCTCAAAGCCCTCAAAGCCCCGCCCCCCAAACCTGTCTCTTATACACATCT
>NZ_JBQYLP010000182.1:0-1050 GCF_052683555.1 Burkholderia sp. BC1 | reverse complement strand
TGGTTTTGACGCACTGGCAGCCCGTCACGGCATCCATTCCGGAATGTTGCAGCGTTGGGTTGCCGCGTATCGCGCGCATGGCCGTGCGGGACTGCAGAGCAAATACAGTAGCTACGATGCACGGTTCAAGCTGCGGGTGTTGCAGCACATGCAGCGCGATGAGCTGTCCCTGCGTGAAGTCTCGGCGCTGTATGACATTCGTGATGCGGGAAGTGTGGCCCGCTGGGCGCGTCTGTATGATGAAGGCGGTATAAACGCTTTGACGCCTCGGCCACGAGGGCGCCCCCGAAAGATGGTCACATCACTTCCACCCAAGCCCACCGAAGCCGGCACACCGGATGAACGCTCGCGCGAGGAATTGCTCAAGGAAAACGAGTATCTGCGTGCGGAGGTGGCGTACCTAAAAAAGCTCGATGCGCTGCTGGCCAAGAAGCAGGCAGCGCAAAAGAAAAAACGCAAATAGTGCGCGAGCTCAGACAGCATCATCCGGTAGCAGCGCTTCTGAAGGTGGCCGGTTTGGCGCGCAGCACGTTCTATTACCAGTTGGGGACGCTGAATGCCGACGATCGCCACGCTGATCTGAAGGCAAAGATCCGGACGGTGTTCGAACATCACAAGGGACGCTACGGCTATCGACGCGTGACGGCTGCCATCCGGCAAGCCGGGCATCTCGTCAACCACAAGGCCGTGCAGCGGCTGATGCAGCAATTGCAACTGAAGTCCCTGGTGCGCCCGAAGAAATATCGCTCTTGGCGAGGTGAGATCGGGCAGGCCGCACCCAATCTGCTGCAACGTCAGTTCAGTGCCACGCAGGCCAACCAGAAGTGGGTAACGGACGTGACGGAGTTCAACGTCGGCGGGCAGAAGTTGTATCTATCGCCGGTGATGGATCTATACAACGGCGAGATCGTGGCTTACCAGATGGATCAACGTCCAAGCTTCGAACTGGTCAGCGGCATGCTGAAGAAGGCGCTGGCCAAGCTGCGGCGCAAGGACAAACCGTTATTGCATTCGGATCAAGGCTGGCAATACCGGATGCCGGCGTATCGC
>NZ_JBQYLP010000181.1:0-1061 GCF_052683555.1 Burkholderia sp. BC1 | reverse complement strand
GTACCAGTCCCGCTCGAACTGCATCGGACTGACGTAGCCCAACGTCGAGTGCAAGCGCGAATGATTGTAGAAGCTCAACCAGTCGATTACCTCGTCCATCGCTTCCCGACGCGTTGCAAAGCGCTGGCCAAGGATGCGTGCTCGCTTGAGCGATCCCCACAAGCTCTCGGTCGGCGCGTTGACGCTCCTATGTCAAGAAGCGTGCGTCGAATCGGTCAGATCGGCCAGGATGAGCGGGTACAGTTCCCTGACGATATAGCGCTTCAGGCAACGATGAATTTCCTTGTTCGACATCCCTTCCTTTGTCCGGCGCTCGACGTAAGCACGTGTTCTGGGATCGCTGCGCATGCGCACCATGGCAATCGTCCACAAGGCATTGTTTGCGGACCGGTCACCGCCCCTGTTCAGGCGGTGTCGGACCGTCTTGCCAGATGACGCTTGCAACGGACTCGTGCCACAGAGCGCCGCCAGCGCGGCCTCACTTTTCAGTCGCTCGGGGTTGTCGCCCGCAACGGCAATCAGGACGGCAGCCGTTTGCGGTCCCACGCCGAACCTTTCTCGAAGTCGTCGAGCATGCTGATTCGTGAGACTCTCGAGCATGGCATCGAGCGCCTTGAGCTCTTCGTCCAACGCAAGCCAGCGCTTGGCCAGCAACCGCAGCGTCGTCGTCAGTGCTTGCAGAACGGGCGTGGTCCCCAGCGAACGCAGACGTGTGCAGCTTGCGATGCATTGGGCGGTCTTCGTCTTGAGAAGACGCTCGCGAATTTCCTGTGGCGCGCAGACCAGCAAAGCTCGCAGCTGATTGATTGCCTGCGTCTTGGCCTTGACAGCGCTGCGTCGGGCAACAGAAACGGCGCGCATCGCTTCGGCGGCCCCTGACTGCTCTTTGGGGATTGCCGTTGCCCTTCCGGAAAGAACTGCTCGTGCGGCATTCTCAGCGTCGGTCGGATCGGATTTCCCCCGAGACCGGCGTGTTGCCCGGTCAGGTCGATTGACCTCTAGTACCTCGATTTCATGGTCGCGCAGCACCCGGGCGAGTCCCGCTCCATACGTGCCGGTGC
>NZ_JBQYLP010000180.1:0-1092 GCF_052683555.1 Burkholderia sp. BC1 | reverse complement strand
TCGAGCGCGAGCAGCAGGCTCGTCGAGAACACGATCAGGATCGTCGCGAGCGCCGCGATCGTCGGGCTGATGTTTTCGCGGATGCCGGTAAACATCTGCCGCGGCAGCGTCGTCTGGTCCGCGCCAGCCAGAAACAGCGTGACGACCACTTCGTCGAACGACGTCGCGAACGCGAACAGCGCACCCGACATCACGCCCGGCGCAATCACCGGCAGCGTCACGCGGAAGAACGTCGTCACCGGATTCGCGCCCAGCGACAGGCTCGCGCGCACGAGGTTCTGGTTGAAGCCCTGCAGTGTCGCGGCTACCGTCGTCACGACGAACGGCACGCCGAGCGCCGCGTGCGCCGCGATCAGCCCCGTGTACGTGTTCGCGAGCCCCAGCGGCGCGAAGAACAGATACATGCCGACGCCGACCACCACCACCGGCACGATCATCGGCGAGAGCAGCACCGCCATCAGCAGCCCCTTGCCGCGGAATTCGGCCTTCGTCAGCCCGATCGCGGCCAGCGTGCCGAGCACGGTCGCGACGAGCGTCGCCGACGGCGCCACGATGAAGCTGTTCTTCGCGGCCATGCGCCACTCGTCCGACGCGATCAGGTTCTCGTACCAGCGCGTCGAGAACCCCGGAATCGGATACACGAGGAACGTGCTCGACGAGAACGACAGCGGCACGATCGCGAGCACCGGCAGGATCAGATACAGCAGCGTGAGCACGACGAGCACGCGCAATGCGACGTACCACGCGCGCTCGACGAACGACATGTGCGGCGCAAACAGCGGCCTGGCAAGTTTCATGATTCCCTCTCCTTCCCTGTCGGCGCGCTCAGCCAAGGCTCACGTTGGTGCGCGTGAAGCGCCCGTACACCGCGTACAGCACGAGCGTCGCCGCGAGCAGCAGCCCGCCGAGCGCGCACGCCATCCCCCAGTTGATCGTCACGTTCGTGAAGTAGGCGACGTAGTAGCTGACCATCTGGTCGTTCGGGCCGCCGAGCAGCGCCGGCGTGATGTAGTAGCCGATCGCGAGGATGAACACGAGCAGCGCGCCCGCGCCGACGCCCGGATACGTCTGCGGCACGTACACGCGCCAGAA
>NZ_JBQYLP010000179.1:0-1107 GCF_052683555.1 Burkholderia sp. BC1 | reverse complement strand
GGTGTTGTAGTAGCGTCTCCATGCCTCGATGATGACCTTTGCCTCGGCGAGGCTATAGAAGATCTCACCGTTGAGCAGTTCGTCGCGCAGCTTCGAGTTGAAGCTCTCGCAGTAGCCGTTCTCCCACGGGCTGCCCGGCTCGATGAACGCAGTCTTCGCACCGACGGCGACAATCCACTCCCGCACCGCTTTGGCGATGAACTCCGGGCCGTTGTCGGAACGAACATGGCCGGGCACACCGCGCAGGATGAACAGGTCCGACAGGGCGTCGATGACGTCGGTTGAGTTGAGCTTGCGAGCGATGCGGATCGCCATGCACTCCCGGGTGAACTCGTCGATGATGTTGAGCATGCGGAACTTTCTGCCATCGTGGGTCCGGCCCTCGACGAAGTCATAGGACCAGACATGGTTGGGGTACTCCGGCCAAAGCCGGATGCACGATCCGTCATTCAGCCAGAGCCGCCCCTTCTTCGGTTGCTTCTGGGGAACCTTCAGCCCCTCCCGCCGCCAGATCCGTTCGACACGCTTGGCGTTCACCGTCCAGCCTTCAGACCGCAGCATCGCCGTGATCCTGCGATAGCCATAACGGCCATAGCGGGAAGCGAGCCGGATGATGTCGGAGGTCAACGCCTCTTCATCGGGCCGGCCTTGCGGCTTCTTGCGCTGGGTCGAGCGGTGTTGGCCGAGAACCTTGCAGGCAAAGCGCTCCGACACGGAGAACTTCGCCATGACATGATCGACGCAACGGCGACGGCGAGCGGGGCTCAGAAGTTTCCCGAGGCAGCCTCTTTCAGGATCAGCTTCTCGAGTGTCAGGTCCGACACCGCCTTGCGCAGCCGGTCATTCTCTTTCTCAAGCTCTTTTAGGCGCTTTACCTGGTCACCCTTCAGGCCGCCGAACTCCTTGCGCCACCGATAGTATGTAAACTGCGTCACGCCGATCGAGCGAACCGCTTCTCCGACAGAACGACCTTGCGACAACAGAACATCGACTTGGCGCAGCTTCGCCACGATCTCTTCGGGTTTGTGCTTCTTCTGGGGCATTCCAACGTCCTCCTACGGCTCAATAGCCTACTTCAGGGAGGACCACTTTTCAGGGGGCAGACCA
>NZ_JBQYLP010000178.1:0-1173 GCF_052683555.1 Burkholderia sp. BC1 | reverse complement strand
GAGCGGACCAAGCCGCACGTGAACGTTGGTACGATTGGTCACGTTGACCACGGCAAGACGACGCTGACGGCAGCGATCGCGACGGTTCTGTCGTCGAAGTTCGGCGGCGAAGCGAAGAAGTACGACGAAATCGACGCGGCGCCGGAAGAAAAGGCGCGCGGCATCACGATCAACACCGCGCACATCGAGTACGAAACGGCGAACCGCCACTACGCGCACGTCGACTGCCCGGGCCACGCCGACTACGTGAAGAACATGATCACGGGTGCAGCGCAGATGGACGGCGCGATCCTGGTGTGCTCGGCCGCAGACGGCCCGATGCCGCAAACGCGTGAGCACATCCTGCTGGCGCGTCAGGTTGGCGTTCCGTACATCATCGTGTTCCTGAACAAGTGCGACATGGTGGACGACGCTGAACTGCTCGAGCTGGTCGAGATGGAAGTTCGCGAACTGCTGTCGAAGTACGACTTCCCGGGCGACGACACGCCGATCATCAAGGGTTCGGCAAAGCTGGCGCTGGAAGGCGACAAGGGCGAGCTGGGCGAAACGGCGATCATGAACCTGGCCGACGCGCTGGACACGTACATCCCGACGCCGGAGCGCGCGGTCGACGGTACGTTCCTGATGCCGGTGGAAGACGTGTTCTCGATCTCGGGCCGCGGTACGGTGGTGACGGGTCGTGTCGAGCGCGGCGTGGTGAAGGTCGGTGAGGAAATCGAAATCGTCGGTATCAAGCCGACGGTGAAGACGACCTGCACGGGCGTTGAAATGTTCCGCAAGCTGCTGGACCAGGGTCAGGCAGGCGACAACGTCGGTATCCTGCTGCGCGGCACGAAGCGTGAAGACGTGGAGCGCGGCCAGGTTCTGGCCAAGCCGGGTTCGATCACGCCGCACACGCACTTCACGGCCGAAGTGTACGTGCTGAGCAAGGACGAAGGCGGCCGTCACACGCCGTTCTTCAACAACTACCGTCCGCAGTTCTACTTCCGTACGACGGACGTGACGGGCTCGATCGAGCTGCCGAAGGACAAGGAAATGGTGATGCCGGGCGACAACGTGTCGATCACGGTGAAGCTGATTGCGCCGATCGCGATGGAAGAAGGTCTGCGCTTCGCTATCCGTGAAGGCGGCCGTACCGTCGGCGCTGGCGTCGTCGCAAAGATCATCGAGTAA
>NZ_JBQYLP010000177.1:0-1191 GCF_052683555.1 Burkholderia sp. BC1 | reverse complement strand
GACTGAGTAACCGTCTACCAAGTCAAGCCTTATGGAGCGAATCGTCCCAAGGTGTGTTGGATCTGACCATGGCATTAAGTATGGTCAGAAGTTTGCGCATGCAGGCAACCAACGCGACCTTGGGCAGTTTGCCGGCGGCCTTCAGGCGTTGATAGAAGGTTTTGATGGCGGGATTGTGGCGGGTGGCGGTAAGGGTGGCCATGTAAAGCACGCGACGGATTTCAAAGCGACCACCCTGAACGCGTCGTCTGCCATTGCGGGAGCCGGAATCGCAAGCAATAGGCGCGACGCCGACGAGAGCCGCAATCTGGCGACGGCTGAGCTTACCCAATTCGGGCAGTTCTGCGATCAGGCAAGCACTGGATACCGGACCGATGCCGTGAGTCGATTGCAGCAGGCGGTCGAGTTCACTGAAGTGCTCGCGTACGTGTCCGACCATCTGTGCGTCGATGTCGTCGAGCTGAGCCTGAACGGCAGCAATGATAGCCAACAGGCTGGGATGCAGACCGACCGGCGTAATCTGCAGCCGCTGTCGTTCCGAGAGGAGCATGGTGAGCAACTGGCGACGGCGGGTCAACAGAGCAGCCAGCCACTGCTGGCGCTCATCCGGAACGGGGCGCAGCAAGCGGGACAGATCTTCGCGACGCACCAGGACCGAAGCCAGTTGGGCGAGCATGCGGGCATCGATGCGATCGGTCTTGGCCAGACGCCCCATCGAGCGGGCAAAATCGCGCGCCTGTCGAGGATTGACGACCGCGACCGGCAAACCGGCGCTCTGCAAAGCGCAAGCCATTTCCGCCTCGTAGCCGCCGGTCGCTTCCATCACGACCAACGCCACGTCCAGCGGCTGCAGGGCGATGGCCAGGGCCGAATGGCCCTCCGCATCGTTATCGAATCGCTGGGTGTCCAGATGGGCACCCAGCACGGAAACATCGACATGATCTTTTGCCACGTCAATGCCGACCGTTACTAAGGAAGGAGCAGACATGATCTTCGGATCCCATGCTTGTACATGCGCACTCGGCAGGGCCGGCGCGCGTAACCGTTCGGGTTTCGGGAAGACCAGCACGGCGACCGTGCGTTCTGTACTCAGTCACGGGCTCCAACGCCCAAGCGCGCGACAAACTGCACGGTCTAGTCTGGCTACGTTCAGACTTTACCGTACTGGTCAGGCTTAAACATACAAGCGCG
>NZ_JBQYLP010000176.1:0-1202 GCF_052683555.1 Burkholderia sp. BC1 | reverse complement strand
CTGCGCCGCGACGACGCGCATGCGCCGGTGCGCGAACTGCGTCCGTCGAAGCCGATCGCGATCTCGTCGTCGGTCGACGTGAGCCGGCTCGTGCTGTCGACGCTGCGCTCGATCGGCACGGACGACGCGGTGCCGCTCGGCTCGCCGTATCCGGACCCGAGCCTGTTTCCGTTCGAGAAGCTGAACCGCTACGCGTATGCGGCCGGGCGCGACAAGTCGCTGTGGGGCGTGACCGACGGGCTGCCGCCCGGCCATCCGCGGCTGATCCGGCAGATCGCACGGCGCTACCTCGAAAACGGCATGTCGGTCGATCCGAACGAGATCATCGTGACGGTGGGCGCGACGGAGGCGATCAACCTCTGTCTGCAGGCGGTCGCGAAACCGGGCGACACGATTGCCGTGGAGTCGCCGACGTTCTACGCGATGCTGCATGCGATCGAGCGAATGGGGATGAAGGCGATCGAGGTCGCGACGCATCCCGAATACGGGATCGACATCGCGGCGCTGGCGGCGATCGCGAAGTCGCAGCCGATCGCTGCGTGCATGGTGATGCCGAACTTCCAGAATCCGTTGGGCTTTCAGATGCCGGACGAGCGCAAGCGCGAGCTGGTGGAGTTCGCGACGCGCGTGAACATGCCGCTGATCGAAAACGGCGTGTACAACGAACTGTATTTCGGCAATGCGCATCCGAGCGCGCTCAAATCGTTCGACCGGGAAGGCATCGTCTTGCATTGCTCGTCGTTCTCGAAGAGCCTGACGGCTGCGTACCGGATCGGCTGGGCGTTGCCGGGGCGCTATCGCGAACAGGTCGAGAAACTCAAGTTCCTGAACACGCTCGCAACACCGTCGCTGCCGCAGCTCGCGATTGCCGAGTTTCTCGAACGCGACGGCTACGAGCATCACCTGCGGCGCTTGCGCAAGGCCTATGCGCAGCAGGCGAACCTGATGCGCGCGATGGTGTCGCGTTTCTTTCCGGAAGGCACGCGCATCTCGAGCCCGGCGGGCGGCTACGTGTTGTGGATTGAGCTGCCCGCGCAAGTCGACGCGATGCGGCTGTATCAGCTCGCGCTCGACGAAGGCATCACGATCGGGCCCGGCTATATGTTCTCGATCACCGACAATTATCGAAACTTCATCCGGCTGAACTACAGCAGCCCGTGGTCGCCCGAAATCGAGCAGGCCGTGATTACGGTCGGCAAGCT
>NZ_JBQYLP010000175.1:0-1203 GCF_052683555.1 Burkholderia sp. BC1 | reverse complement strand
TGAGCTTGCCCGCAAAAAATGGATCCCTTGCTGAGTGTGTAAAACTCACGCAAGGAGGAAGGAAAGATGGGTAATCCGAGAGCCCGATATACGCGGGAATTCATGCTGGAAGCCGTGCGCATGGTCCGCGGCGGCCAGAGCATGGCGGCGGTGGCGAAGATACTGGGTATCAGCCCGAAGACGCTGCACAACTGGGTTAAGGCCGATGCCGCTGGGAAGCTGAACGGCGCAGGCAAACAGGTTTCTCCTGAACAGATGGAGATTGCCCGGCTGCGCGCGGAGTTGGCACGCGTGAAAATGGAGCGCGACATATTGGAAAAAGCCACGGCGTACTTTGCAAAGGTGTCGGCATGAAGTACGCCTGGATCGAGCTTCACAGCCGACAATGGCCGGTGTCCCTGACCTGCCAGGTGCTGGGTGTCAGCCCCAGCGGTTACCACGCGCGCAAGGCGCGGGATGTCGATACTGACCGAGCGCGCCGACGCATCAGCAACGACGCTCTGCTGGTGCACATCAAGGCCGTGCACGCTGAATCCAAAGGCGAGTACGGCTGGCCGCGCGTGTGGAAGAAGTTGCTGGCCCAGGGCATTCGCGTCAGCAAGGATCGTGTCCAACAGCTCATGAAGCTGCACGGCATCAGGGCGAAGACCAAACGCCGGTTCAAGGTCACGACCGACAGCAACCACAGCCTGCCGGTCGCGCCGGACCTGCTGCAACGAGACTTCTCTCCCGCGCGTCCAGATCAGGTCTGGACTACGGACATCACGTACATCTGGACGGACGAGGGTTGGCTGTTTCTGACCGTCATCCTCGACCTGTTCAGCCGTCAGGTGGTGGGCTGGTCGATGCAGCCGCACATGCGCACGGAGCTGGTGTCTGACGCGCTGCGTATGGCGTGGTTTCGCCGCCGGCCGGAAGCGGGCCTGATCGTCCATAGCGACCGCGGTAGCCAGTATTGCAGTCGTGACTTCCAGGACCTGCTTAAGGGCTACGGCATGCGCAGCTCGATGAGCCGTCGAGGAAATTGTTGGGACACTCAGTCCAAAATATGCCTCGAACGTCGGACCGATCTGACTCGTGTTGGGATTGGCCGAGTTGCCCTGGCGTTGACCTGTCGGTCGGGCTCCGGCGTTCCCCGAGCGTTGCCGGGCCCAGCGTTTGTGACCTGATAGGAGCTTTGTCCTGCACCGTGAGTGTCCTGTC
>NZ_JBQYLP010000174.1:0-1213 GCF_052683555.1 Burkholderia sp. BC1 | reverse complement strand
GGAAACGCTGATCAATGAGCCTGTCGTCCGCATAACGGACGAGGCAGGTTGCAATTTTCAGATTGACGTAGGAATTTGACGACATGCGAGGTGAGTTTCGCTCGTATTCGGGCCTCACTTCCCGCGTTTTTCACACACATGACGGATTGCTCCCATGAGTCGACAACAGCTGATTTTTCGCGATCACCAGGTTCGCCAGCGCGAACAGACTGAACAGCTGTGCCGTGTTCCTGGCTAGACCCTTGTAGCGCACCTTGCGATGACGAAACAGGTTCTTCACGACATGAAACGGATGCTCGACCCGGGCGCGGATCTGCGCCTTGGTTCGCTCGACCGCGATCACGAGGTCCTTCAGCGGACCTTCCTGCATCGCCCTGATCTTTCCGCGCTTGAGCGCCACGTGCCACTTCACCGTCTTGCCCTTCATCTCCTCGCGCTTGTCCACGCCGGTGTAGCCCGCATCGCCAAACGCTTCCTGCTCATGACCGTGCAGCAGGGCGTGGGCCTGCGATACGTCCGGCTCGTTGGCCGCCGTGGTGACCACGCTATGCACCAGACCCGAGTCGGCGTCGACGCCGACATGGGCCTTCATGCCGAAATACCAGTCGTTGCCCTTCTTCGTCTGATGCATCTCCGGGTCACGGCTCTTCCCGGCGTTCTTCGTGGACGGCGCAGCCTCGAAGATCGTCGCATCCACCAGCGTGCCTTCCTTCATCATCAGCCCGCGCTCGCACAACTCGATGCCGATCTCGTCGAACAGCTTTCGCGTCAGTGCGTGCTCGACCAGCAGGCGCCGGAATTTCAACAGCGTGGTGGCGTCCGGCACGTTCTCGCGCGCCAGGTCGATGCCCGCGAAGGCGCGCATCGCGATGCTGTCGTAGAGCGCATCTTCAAGCCCTTCGTCCGACAACCCGTACCACTGCTGCAGCAAGTAGATCCGCAGCATCCGTTCCAGGCCAATCGGCGGCCGGCCACGCTCGCCCTTCGGGTAATACGGCCCGATCACCGACAGCAGCCGCGACCAAGGGACGACCTTCTCCATCTCGGCCAGAAAGCGTTGACGCTTGGTCACCCGCTTCTTGCCCGCACTTTCCGCTTCCGCAAAACCGATCTGCCGCTGCATCGTCGTGGGTCCGTTCCGTGAGCTTCTTTCTACAACGCCCTTGGCCTCGTCAGCGATGACCGCCAAGCCGAATTGATCAGTGTTTCCCTA
>NZ_JBQYLP010000173.1:0-1236 GCF_052683555.1 Burkholderia sp. BC1 | reverse complement strand
TGTAGTGGCCTAATGAACCCGGACACTGATTTAGGCGAGAATGCTCGCCATGGAGAGGTGTCTGATGCCGAAGCAACGTCGTTCGTTTTCCCCCGAGTTCAAACAGCAAGCAGCCAGCCTGGTGCTTGACCAGGGCTATAACTTCTCAGAGGCGAGCCGTTCGGTCGGCGTCGGCGAGACGGTGCTGCGCCGCTGGGTGCAGCAACTTCAGATGGAACGCCAGGGCGTCACGCCGCAGGGCAAGGCAATCACGCCGGATCAACAGCGTATTCAGGAACTCGAGGCGCGTATCCAACGCCTCGAGCGTGAGAAGGCCATTTTAAAAAAGGCTACCGCGCTCTTGATGTCGGAAGGCATCGAACGTACGAAGTAATTGATCAGATTGGCGCAAGCGAATCGGTCGAGCTGATCTGCGCGGTATTCGACGTGTCGCGGTCCTGCCTGTATGCCCACCGAGGGCGAGCCCGACGTGTTGATGCCGAGCGAATGGCACTGCGTAGCCGGGTACACGAGCTGTTCATCGAGAGTCGAAGCTCAGCCGGCAGTCGCAGCATCATGGGCATGATGCGCGAGGAAGGTACGGCGATTGGCCGCTTCAAGGTCAGCCGCTTGATGGAAGAGCTGGGGTTGATTTGCAAGCAACCCGGCAGTCATGCGTACAAACAGGCGACGGTTGAGCGGATCGATATTCCGAACCATCTCAACCGTCAGTTTGAGGTTGGTGCGCCGAATCAGGTCTGGTGCGGCGACATCACGTATGTCTGGGCACAAGGCCGTTGGCATTATCTGGCGGTCGTGCTCGACCTGTTCACGCGGCGAGTTGTCGGTTGGGCTTTCTCGACACGTCCGGACGCCGATTTGGTCGTGCGGGCGTTGGAAATGGCCTACGAGCAACGAGGCCGACCGCAAGGGTTGTTGTTTCACTCGGACCAGGGCGGCCAATACGCAAGCCGGAAGTTCCGTCAGCGTCTGTGGCGCTACCGGGTAAAGCAGAGCATGAGCCGTCGTGGAAATTGCTGGGACAATTCCCCGATGGAGCGGCTGTTCCGCAGCTTCAAGACGGAATGGCTGCCGTCAGTGGGTTACATGTCGGCGCAGGAAGCACACCGGGATATCAGTCACTACCTGATGCATCGGTACAACTGGATACGGCCGCATCAGTTCAACGACGGACTGGCGCCGGCTGTCGCGGAAGAAAAACTTAACGCAGTGTCCGGAATCAGTTGACCACTACAA
>NZ_JBQYLP010000172.1:0-1333 GCF_052683555.1 Burkholderia sp. BC1 | reverse complement strand
CAGGCTGCGGAAATACCCAACAGCCAAGTCCACGCCCCAGTGGCGTGATGCGTTATCAGCGTAGCACCTCAACGACCTGAAGCGACACCCACCATGCGCGGCGCCGACACCTTCACCGAAGGCCTGTTCACCCTCAAGAAGCTTGACGACTTCGTGCCAGCCAACCACCCGCTGCGGGTCATCCGCACGATGGTCAACAAGGCCCTGGCCGAGATGGGCGAGTTGTTCGCCGGGATGTACGAGGAAGACGCCAAAGGCGGTCGCCCCAGCATCGCGCCAGAGAAGCTGCTGCGCGCCATGCTGCTGCAGGTGCTGTACTCGATTCGCTCGGAGCGCCAGTTGATGGAGCAGACGCAATACAACCTGCTGTTTCGCTGGTTCATCGGCCTGTCGATGGACGACTCGGTGTGGGTGCCAACAGTGTTCACCAAGAACCGCGAGCGGCTGATTGAGCACGATGCTGTGGTGGCCTTCTTCAACGCCGTGCTCAAGCAGGCAGACAAGAAGCGGTGGTTGTCCAAGGAGCACTTCAGCGTGGACGGCACCTTGATTCAAGCCTGGGCGGGCCACAAGAGCTTCGTGCGCAAAGACGGCAAGGACGACGACGATGGCGGCGACTTCCGAGGCAAGTCGCGCAGCAACGAGACGCATGAATCCAGCACTGACCCAGACAGCAGGCTGTTTCGCAAAGGCAAGACGGCCAGCGAGTTGCGCTTTATGGGCCACACGCTGATGGAGAACCGCAATGGCCTGATCGTCAACGCCATGGTCACGCAGGCTGATGGCCATGCTGAGCGCGAAGCGGCCAAGGCCATGGTGGCCGATGTGCGCCAGGCCAACCCCGAAGGGAACATCACCTTGGGCGCCGACAAGGGCTACGACGCGGCCGAGTTCATCAAGGCGCTGCAAGACATGAAGGTCACGCCGCATGTGGCGCAGAACAAGTCAAACCGCAAGTCAGCGGTGCCTGATGAGATCGCCAGCACCGAGGGTTACGGCATCTCGATGCAAAAGCGCAAGCTCATCGAGCAGGGCTTTGGCTGGGCCAAGTTCATTGGCCCGATCCGTCAGGTGATGGTGCGCGGCATCAAGAAGGTCGACCAAGTCTTCATGATGGCCATGGCCGCCTATAACCTCGTGCGCATGCGCACCTTGGGACAAGTCCGTCTGGAGGTCGCGTGATGAGGGCAAAACACCCCGAAATGGCCTCAGATCAGGCCAAAATGGGCTTGAAATGGGGTGTTTTGGCGTCGGAGTCGACCCGCATCATCGAAAAACGAGCCCTTGCGTCAGCAGCGAAGCTGCGCCCGTTGGGTATTTCCGCAGCCTGCTA
>NZ_JBQYLP010000171.1:0-1335 GCF_052683555.1 Burkholderia sp. BC1 | reverse complement strand
CCTAGGCATAGTACCCGGGCACATCCATGCCGATGCGTTCTATCCCAGCGGTGTCTGAGCGAAGGCGCCATGCGAGCCCAATTTAAGTAATCCAAGGAAACCATGCCATGAATGAACCCCAACCGAATCATGGAAAAAGGCAAGTCCCAAACAGGTCATGAGTTGATCGGCGAAGTCGTGGAGATCGGTAAGAGCGTTGGGCGCTTCAAGCAGGGTGATCGCATCAGTATGGGGTACTCAGTCTCATGCGGACACTGCTACATGTGCGAGGTCGAGCAGACCGCACATTGCGAGACTACCAAAAACGCGGTCTATGGATTCGGCGTACCTTTCGGCGGCATCAATGGAACTCATGCGGAGGCCCTGATCGTTCCTCACGCGGATGGCCACGCGATGAATGTGCCGAAGGGAATTCCCGATGAAGCGGCGGTTACGCTTTCCTGCAACCTGCCGTCGGCAATCATCGCTAACCGCCTGGCCGATATCCAGGTCGGGGAGAATGTTGCACTGGTGGGCTGCGGGCCGACGGGAATGATGACTCTCGATATCGCGCTGCACAGAGGGCCAGGGCGCGTGGTTATCCTCGATAAGGTTGCCCATCGTCTTGACGTGGTGCGCAAAAAGGGGTGCGTCGCGATTGATGCGAACCAGGGAGACTGGAAAGAAAAAGCACTGGCAGAAACCGGCGGACGTGGCTTTGACAAAGTGATCGAGGTGGTCGGTTATCCCGAAACCCTACAGATGTGCCTCGATCTGGTTCGTCCCGGCGGAACGGTTGCCGCGATCGGCGTTTTCTGCGACTCAGCTTTCAATCTGAATTTGGCCGATGTGTTTCTGCGCAATATCAGCTTGCACATGAATGGCTTCGCTAACGCGCAGCCTTACATGTGGGAGGCATTGCGGATGATGGAGCGTGGTGTGATCAATCCGCAAGAGTACTTTTCACACGCGTTCGAACTTGTTGATGTCGACAAGGCATTCTCCGTCTTTCATCAGAAATCGGACAGCGCAATGAAGGTACTGATCCGGCCATAAACCTGCTTCGACGTAAAGCGAGGGCGAGCGCGCGAACGCTCATACCATTATTAGAAAAATCTGGTAAGGAGACGAAATTGAAGACCAATCAGAGTTGTGTCGCTGTGCGGGTGATCGTGGGTTTTTCGGTGGCATTATTTGCGATGGGCAATGCGAACGCTACTGACGTGTTCAATCTGGAGGGCTATGGCCCCGTGTCCCGGGCCATGGGGGGCACAGGCGTAGCATACGATATTGGCGCGGCCGCCATGATGGAGAACCCGGCAACGCTGGGCTTGATGGAGCATGGGGCCTATCTAG
>NZ_JBQYLP010000170.1:0-1394 GCF_052683555.1 Burkholderia sp. BC1 | reverse complement strand
CGGCTACGTCTGCGATGACCGCCGAGCCGAATAAATCAGCGTTTCCCTAAGAGGTTGGCACTTGAGTATCTAGCGGAGCAGCAGGCGCAACCCGGGGGCGTTCCTTGTGCGATTGTTGATTCGAGAATGGTCGAGGGCAATGAGGGGTGGTATTTCGCATATCAGTCGGTCGAATTCTTAACTACAGGAGATATCAACGCGTCTCTCGTGGGGAACTGGCCGGTCTTCGTTAGTAGGGACGGCCTTCGTGTCGGTCCGCGTCGGCCGGATAAACTGCGCTAGCCGAAGGGCAGTGCAGGTGAGGGATAGGTTGCGCCGGCTATTGCGCGGCAGCAGGAGTGAGACGAACCCGGCCGTGTGCCGGGTTCGTCGTTTGTGGCGTCGTCAAATGCGACGACTCTATCGTCCGAATTACGTCGATCGTGACCGTCCGCGAGTCGACCCCAGGCCGCTAGAAAATCGTCCCTGCCACCTCACGTCGCACGTCCTCGTCACGGTGCATTTGCTGAATTCCATCGATCGCGCGCTGTAACCACGCGTTGGCAATGACGCGATGTTCATCGTGTTGCCGGTCGGCCGTCGCGGCCGTGGAATTGCGCAATTGCTCGCTGCGGATCGTCAACGAAATCTCCCCTTGAAATGGTACAGACATGACGCACGTACCAAAACGCGTGCGAAGCGTGCTGCGAGTCGTGCTGGTATTGGGTTAGCGGCGGTGCGCGGAAAAGTATGCAGGCTCGATGTGGAGCCCAGTCGGCCGGCCCGTAAGCCAAGCGTAGCAATGCTTTGCGAGGTGGTGCAAACTGCACCGCGTGACATTCACCGACGTCCACCGCGAAGCGGCGTGCGATGTTCACCAGGCAGGCGGCGGCCGAGCTGAGGAGCACAAGAGGAGCCGCGCGAGGCGTTCCGGTTCGCGCGACCGACGCGCAGCGACTCACTGGGGCGACACGCAACTGCAGCTCCACCTTGCGCCGCTGGTGGAGCTCGAATGCGTGATCGCGCATAACGGTCGTAACGGCAGGCCAGGTAGCGTGCCGCTAGACCTTGCGACGACTGGCGGAAGCGCGGGCTTCGAGGTGAAGGACTCAATATCGCCACGAACACGAATGGACTGGTTCACACTGTCTCGCAGCAGACGATCGAGCGCTCGTAAAATCTGCCGACAGGCGTGCAGCAGCAGATCATCATAGATGCGCGAGGGCAGACGGTAACCAACGCTCAAATGAGCGCAATTGTTCGTGGAATCGTGCAGAAATCCAACGGGATCGTTAGTCCAGGAGCGATATAGTTCAAATGACGAAGATTGGTTTCCACGGTGGCTGCCGTATATGCGAGCTTGGTCCTAGGGAAACGCTGATCAATGGACCAACTTCCGAAGTTGCAGGCGAGAT
>NZ_JBQYLP010000169.1:0-1455 GCF_052683555.1 Burkholderia sp. BC1 | reverse complement strand
AAATACTGTTCAGATACGAAGCACCGGCACTGGCTGATGCCGCAAATGGAGCGCTGCGCCGCGATGCCGAACATTGAAGTTGCTCATCTTGCGCTTGACGCCGCGCGGGTTCAGGCGCCCACGACTGCTCACGCAGCGCCCGCGCGCGATCTCGGCCAGCAGGGCCTCGCGCCAGGCAGGCAAACGCTCAGGGGGAAACGGCCGCAGCTTGCGGCATCTTGCGCTTGATCACGCGCACGGCGTGCATGAAGCTCAGGCGATCCGGATCGAGTTCGCGCGCCCAGGCCGCCTGCGCCATCAACTGGCGAATCGCAAAGTGCGCCAGCAGCAGCCCCCACAGCTCCTGCTGCACCAGCTCGGGCGTCTTGCTGCGCAGCACCGTGCTGTTGGCGCGCAAATGCGTCTTGAACTCATCGAACACCCCCTCGATCTCCCAGCGCTCGTGGTACAGCGCGGCCAGCTCCAGGGCCGGCGCCGCATCGGGGTCCAGGAGGTTGGTCAGCAGCCGGTAGCTGCCCTGCGCCGGCGTGGCCGAGCCCTCGAGCGCGTAGTCGATCACACGCACCGTTTGCCCTGCGCGCCGCGCGCGGTCGTCGCTGTCGAACACGCGGCTCAGGTACGAGCCATCGGGCAACATCTGCTCTACCGGCAGCTTGAGGTTGGATTTGACCCGCCAGGCCAGCTTGGCGCCCGTAGCGCAGGCGGTCTGCCAGAGCTTGAAGCCGTAGAAGTTGCGGTCGGCCAGCACCAGCATCTCGGGCGTGAGCTTGGCGGGCAGCAACTGGGCGGCCATGACCTGCTCGCTGTGGCCGTAGGGTGCGATGCCGGCTGCCACCACCGCGTGCGTGCCGCATTCCACCAGGCCCAGAACGCGCGCCTGCGGGAAGGCGCTTTGGCCGCGCGAGGCGCCCGGGTAGCCGAAGAACTTGGCGTTGGCCGCCTCGTCGGCCACGTCCATGCAGCTGCCGTCCAGGGCCATCACGCGCAATCCCCGGTACCACGCCCCTGGCGCCCCCGGCGCGGCCAGCGGGCGCAGCACCCGATCGGCCAATTGGCGCATGACCTCGGGGCCCAGCCGGCTGCGCGCCTGCGAGATCGCGGACTTGCTGGCCTGCACCGCCTCAGTGTGGCCGCCGCCGAGCCATTGCAGGCCTTCGCACACCACGCGCAGCACTTCCTCCAGCGGCGCTTCGCGCCACAGCGCCAGCGCCATCACGTAATACACCACTGCCGGCGCGGGCAGCAGCCGCTCCCGCTGGCTGGCCTTGCCGGTCTCGGCCAACACTTCTTCGATCAACGTCCGTGGACACACGCTGGCCAGCACCCCGGCGCTGATCAAATGCGCAACGTCAACTCTCGACGGCAGCGTCTTGCGTGTTCTGGCCATCACCCTCATCCATTGAAGCTTCGATGGATGAGGATTATGGCTTTAAAAATACTATCTGAACAGTATTG
>NZ_JBQYLP010000168.1:0-1562 GCF_052683555.1 Burkholderia sp. BC1 | reverse complement strand
CCCGTGTGAAAGTAGGTAATCGTCAGGCTCCCTAAGCCAAGAACCCCCGCCTGAACAGGCGGGGGTTTTTGCATTTGTGGCGCCGGAAATGCGCTGTCGGTTCGAGAGCCGGCTGGTCTCCGCGCGATGCGAATCTTCGCGGGATACGGGTCCTCCTTCTCGGTCAGGCCTCTTTCGACCGGCGAGCCTTAGACTCGGCGCGGTGAGCCGCCTCACGGCAAGCAAGCCGTCGCGTCGCCTATCCCGGGCGCGCCGCGACAAGCCGGCAGACGCCGTCGTCGACACCTCCTTTCAGCTGGTGCCCTGCGGCCGGCCTTCGTCGATCGGCGGACAACGGTTGACGGCTGGCTGGCAGCCGTCTTCGCTGATGCCGCACCGGTTGGCAGATCAACCCATGCGGCGCCGGGGCCGCTGAAATGTCTCCCGTCGCATGCTCTGCGCAATTCCCTGTTAGACGTTGCAACCCGCTGCGTTCCTCCGCTCGAACGCGCTCATCGCCAATCCTCTGCCCGTGGCTCCTATTCCGACCTTCCCGTGCGGTGTGGCTGCGCTTTCGGGCGTCTTTGACCGTTCCAGCCGAGGGCCGTCGCGCCGGGCGGCCGGAGCGGGGCGCGAGGGCGAACAAGCAGCAAGCAGCTGGGCAGGGCGCCGCACCGATCGACAGCGATTAGCGCAGCGGAGAAGCGGTCCCGAAGAGTCCGCGTGCCAGGTCTGCAGCGCGGTCGCCGGCGCCGCGCCGGAGGGCGTCACGTCCGAGCCGTCGCTCCCCCGTCGCTGGCGACTGCCTCGCGGGGCAACGGCACGATACGCCCGGCAACCGTCCCCTTAAGCCCTCAATCCATCTCCCCAAGAACGCCCGGCACGAATATTGCAAAAAATTTTCCGCCTACCCGCTTGGCATTCTGCCCGAGAGACCGTATGATGGCGGTCTTTCGTTTTCAGCATGCAACATTGCTGGAAGCGGAGTCTGACGAAGGTGTGGGCGCCGAATGGCGAACCTCTCGTCGCCATCGTAGTCGGCGGCGGATGCCTGGTGGTCGAGCCGGCGCTCGGGAAGAAAATGAAAATAATCTTCTCGCAGTGCTTGACAAGAGTTCGATGCACCCCCATAATCGTCAGTTCTCTACGGAGGGGTGCCCGAGTGGCTAAAGGGGGCAGACTGTAAATCTGTTGGCTTACGCCTACGTTGGTTCGAATCCAACCTCCTCCACCAAGACATCAGCGCAGAGAGCGGTAAGGAATCGTTAGTGGCCCGTGCGGGTGTAGCTCAATGGTAGAGCAGAAGCCTTCCAAGCTTACGACGAGGGTTCGATTCCCTTCACCCGCTCCAGTCCGCGAAGTTGAAGCGTAAAAGCGCCCATGTGGCTCAGTGGTAGAGCACTCCCTTGGTAAGGGAGAGGTCGGCAGTTCGATCCTGCCCATGGGCACCAGCAGTAAAGTCAGTGTCTGTTTGCGCGCGGCGCAACATGTGAAATTCCTTTCGGGAGTTGAAAATGGCCAAGGAAAAATTCGAGCGGACCAAGCCGCACGTGAACGTTGGTACGATTGGTCACGTTGACCAC
>NZ_JBQYLP010000167.1:0-1593 GCF_052683555.1 Burkholderia sp. BC1 | reverse complement strand
GGCCGATCATGAACTAAGATTGAAACCGGACCACCCTATGGGGTCAGGCCATCGACGCGCCCTTCTACATCGCCGAAGTCAAGGGCGGCCAGGAAGTGGCGCGCGCGCTGCACACCCGCGGCATGCCAGTGACGCCGCACGCCGCGTCTTCCCACCGGAGACCGTCACGATGGACCTGACCTCCCTCGTAATCCAGGCGCTGAGCAACGGCGTCATCATAGGGCTGCTGTATCTGCTGATGGCCGTGGGCTTCACGCTCGTTTTCGGCGTCATGCGCATCGTCAACTTCGCGCACAGCGAGTTCTACATGCTTGGCGCCGTCGCCGCGTACGTGTTCGTGTCCGACTGGCACATGTCGTTCTATGCCGCGGTGCTGCTCGCGTTCGTCGCGGCCGTGCTGTTCGGCTGGTTCGTCGAGTGGGTCGTGCTCAAGCCGTTCCGCAACGACGAGCTAAACGGCATGATCGCCACCATCGGGCTCGGCATGATCCTGCAGAACCTCGCGCTGATCGCGTTCGGGCCCGACCCGCAGTTCATGCCGCCCGTGGCCGTTGGCGCGGTGAGCCTTGGCCCGGCCATGCTGCCGGCCTCGCGCCTCGTTGTGGTCGGCTGCTCGGCCGCGGCGCTCGCCCTGCTTTACGTCTTTCTGCGCTGGACGCGCTGGGGGCGCGCATTGCGCGCCGTCGTGCAGGACATGGAAATCGCCACGGCGCAAGGGATACGCGCACGCCTCGTCTATCCGCTCGGGTTCGGCCTCGGCGTCGGACTCGCCGCGGTGGCGGGCGCATTGATGGCGCCGATCTTCTCGGTGTCGCCCTTCATTGGCGCGACGCCGATGCTCAAGGCGTTCATCGTGGTCATTCTCGGCGGACTCGGCAGCATCCCGGGCGCCGCACTCGCGAGCCTGCTGCTCGGCGTAGCGGAGAGTCTGGGCAGCACGTTCCTCGACAGCAGCGTTTCCGACATCGCGATCTTCGGTCTTGTGATGGCCATCCTGATCATTCGTCCCACCGGCCTCCTCGGCCGCTCCACAGCATGAAAACCAAACCTTTCTCCGGCCACGCCCTCGCGGACGATGGCGCGCTCGCGTCCGGTCCCGCGCCGCTCCATCGCGGCGCCACGCGCCGCGCGGCGCTTGTCACGCCCGTTGCGCTCGTGCTGCTCGCCATCGTGCCCGTCGTGTTGCAACGGCCCTTCTATCTGCACCTCGCCGTGCTCGTGGCGATCAATGCGATCGCCGCCACGGGGCTCACGCCAAGGCCGCGGCTCGGAGCACGCGCTCCGACGGCGATCGTCGTGCCGATCTCGAGCGCGCGATCATGATCCGCGCCGGCGAACTCAAAGATATCTACCCGGACTGGGATCGCGACCGGTGTTTCCGGGTCGCGCGTAACCAGCTCGCCCCACCCGCCTAGCGTTCAAACGGTTTTCTCCTATCTATCGCTACCGCGAGGATGGCGCTTGCGCGGATCCGCCGTCGTGCCGTCTTCTGCCGGCATTTTCTGTATCATTCGCTGGTTTTCAGCCTGGATTCTGACGCCGTGTTGCGGATTTCGGCGATGGTGATCAATCGTTTCGGCGAACGTGATCAGT
>NZ_JBQYLP010000166.1:0-1728 GCF_052683555.1 Burkholderia sp. BC1 | reverse complement strand
TCGGCTACGTCTGCGATGACCGCCGAGCCGAATAAATCAGCGTTTCCCTAAATCACCGAAATCCCGTTCGTCCAACCGGCTTAAAATCACCGCATTATTTTGAGATACAATTCGCTCCTGTTTGGAAAATGAAAGACTGAGCGATGCATCGCGCGATGTTGGCGGGGCCGGACCTGAAAGACTTCATTGACCGAAGCCGTAATCGGGCGAAGGAACTGAACGATAAAGACAAACCCCTCCTGGAGATCATGCCGGGCCAAGGTCGTGAGCGAAATACCCACGCCGGATAAGACGCTGACCCAAGCCAGTTTGAAACTCGTGCCGACAGGCGACGCAAAGGCTTCGCGGTCGGTGAAAGCGCAGTCCAAAAGCGTGACGACCCAGCCCGCGAAGGGGTTACGCGCGAACGAGGTGACGAGGCCGCGTGCTGACCGACGTGCGCGACGAATACGTCAGCGTAGCGGGTGCGGCGCGCGACTACGGCGTCGTGGTGACGGCGGCAGTTCATGCCGATCTCGGGATCAGCGGCACAACCGTCGCCGCGACGATCGCACACACCTCGGTTTCGCGCGCGGTCAGCCGGTCGCCCGACAGCGCGACCTGCCATTCGATTTCGGCGAGATCGGTCAACAGGCCCGGCCGCCGCCGCGCGCGCAATCAACGCGTATTCGCAGGAATGTCGGCAGACGGTCCGGATGCCGGTACTCGGCGGCGTCGAAGTTGTGTGGGTACTCGGGCGATGCTATGGCGGTGAGGGTGAGCAGATGCAGGGCATCATCGACTCGATGATCAGCACCTAGAAACTTGTCATTGAAGCCGCAGACACGGTGCGAAAGCGCTTCGCGTGTACGCGGCATCTTCAAAGGCGGATTTTGCAGACTGCCTAATCGAGCGTTCCGGTTATGCAGCCAACTGTGAGTACACAGATACCTTCGATGTGGCGGCCGCCCTGGTCGCAGGGATGCAGTTGATCAAGTAATGCGCGAAGTGCAGCATCATTAATCGGCTCGTCGCGTCATGCACATACGTCAGCAGCGTGTAGGCCGGCGCCCGGTCCTCGAACAACAGATCATCGCATAAGTCGCGGTCGGAATCCGTCACCTAAGCACTGCAGGTCGGAATTCGTCATCGTTAGGCTCGCGGGTGCTGCGTCCGGTCGGAAGATGTCACCGTTCGCGTCGCAGGCGCTTCCCGGTTAAACCGCGATCACCAGCGAGGACAATACCGTCAGCGCATGGCGGAAGCACGGACGGAAGCATAACGTTCAGCAAACGCTGGACTAGGGCGAGGTGGGGAATCACGCGGTCGATATGTGGCCCGTCGATTATTAGATGTTTGCCGTTCGCTCCGAGCGAGATTCTCAGCTTGGCAGCATCATCGGTTTGTACGACGCCCGTAGCCAGTATCGAAATTACTTTTTTCGCTGAAGGAGTTGTGTTCGGCACTGTCAGTGCCCTCTGAACGACAACGGCCCTTCCGACCGAGTTAATCAATCGCATCGCCAGTCCTGCCGTCCGGTAGGAGATGTGGTACGGACCGCCGAATGCCGCCACCACTTCGGGAGGAAGCAAAGATGCTTGGATAGACCGTGTGACGAGCGGTTTCGACATGTTTAGATCGGCGGCAAGTTTTGCTTGACTCGGCCAAAGCTCCCGGTCTAATTGTTTGCGATAGAACTCGCCTAGGGAAACGCTGATCAATGGACCAACTTCCGAAGTTGCAGGCGAG
>NZ_JBQYLP010000165.1:0-1845 GCF_052683555.1 Burkholderia sp. BC1 | reverse complement strand
ACCGTGCCGATCACGCCGTTCAGCGCGCCCGTCGGGTTGCTGCCGCCCAGTGCACCCGTCACCGAGTTCACCGCACCTTGCGCCGTCGTTACGACGCCGTTCAGTGCGCCAGTCGGGTTGGTGCCGCCCAGCGCGCCCGTCACCTTGTCGACCACACCACTCAGCGCGCCGCCCGGATTCGTGCCGCCCAGTGCACCCGTGACCGAATTCACCGCGCCTTGTGCCGTCGTGACGACGCCATTCAACGCGCCCGTCGGGCCATTGCCACCCAGCGCGCCGGTGACCGTGCTCACCACGCCGTTCAGTGCACCGGTCGGGTTCGTACCGCCCAGTGCGCCGGTCACCTTATCGACCACGCCGCCCAGAGCACCGCCCGGATTCGTGCCGCCGAGCGCCCCCGTCACCGAATTCACTGCACCTTGTGCCGTCGTTACGACGCCGTTCAGTGCACCCGTCGGATTCGTGCCACCCAGTGCGCCAGTCACCTTGTCGACCACACCGCCCAGCGCACCACCAGGATTCGTGCCGCCGAGCGCCCCGGTGACCGAATTCACCGCGCCTTGTGCCGTCGTTACGACGCCGTTCAGTGCGCCAGTCGGATTGGCTCCGCCCAGCGCGCCCGTCACCTTGTCGACCACACCACTCAGCGCTCCGCCCGGATTCGTACCACCCAGTGCCCCGGTGACCGAATTCACTGCGCCTTGTGCCGTCGTGACGACGCCGTTCAGTGCGCCCGTCGGGCCATTGCCACCGAGCGCGCCGGTCACCGTGCTCACCACGCCGCCCAGCGCGCCGCCGGGATTCGTGCCGCCAAGCGCTCCGGTAACCGAATTCACTGCGCCCTGTGCCGTCGTCACGACGCCGTTCAACGCGCCCGTCGGATTCGTGCCGCCCAGTGCCCCGGTCACCTTATCGACCACACCACTCAGCGCTCCGCCCGGATTCGTGCCGCCCAGTGCGCCCGTGACCGAATTCACCGCGCCTTGCGCCGTGGTCACGACACCGTTCAATGCGCCGGTCGGACCATTGCCGCCGAGCGCGCCGGTGACCGTGCTCACCACGCCGTTCAACGCACCCGTCGGATTGCTGCCGCCCAGTGCGCCCGTGACCGAATTGACTGCGCCTTGTGCCGTCGTCACGACGCCGTTCAATGCGCCCGTCGGACCATTGCCGCCGAGCGCGCCGGTGACCGTGCTCACCACACCGTTCAGCGCACCCGTCGGGTTGTTGCCGCCAAGGGCGCCCGTCACCGTGTTGACGACACCGCTCAACGCACCGGTCGGATTGCTGCCGCCGAGCGCACCGGTGACCGAGTTCACCGTGCCCTGCACCGTGCCGACCACACCGTTCAGCGCGCCCGTCGGGTTGTTGCCGCCCAACGCGCCCGTCACCGTGCCGACGGCACCGTTCAACCCGTTGCTCGCCAGATCGATCACGGCTTGATCCAGCGCGCCATGTGCTGCGACGATCGTGTTGACTGCATTGGTTGCCGTGTTCACGACACCGTTCAGTGCGCCAGTCGGGTTATTGTCGCCCAATGCGCCCGTGACCGTACTGACCACACCGCTCAGCGCGCCGCCGGGATTCGTGCCGCCCAGCGCACCGGTCACCGAGTTGACCGCGCCTTGCGCCGTCGTCACGACGCCGTTCAATGCGCCCGTCGGACCATTGCCACCGAGGGCGCCCGTCACCGTGCTGACCACGCCGTTCAGTGCACCGGTCGGGTTGTTCGCGCCGCCAAGTGCGCCCGTAACCGTACCGACCACGCCATTCAATGCACCCGTCGGATCGTTGCCGCCCAGCGCGCCCGTCACCGTGCTGACCACGCCGTTCAGCGCACCGGTC
>NZ_JBQYLP010000164.1:0-1859 GCF_052683555.1 Burkholderia sp. BC1 | reverse complement strand
TGATCTCGTACCGACTGTCAACGCATGTTCGCGGCTTCGGAGCAGGGCTCTACGCCGGTTCGGGCATAGGCTGGTTGCGGCGAGACTGGCGGACCTCGAGCGGCACTTTGAATTGCGCAGCAACGATACGTTTGCCCTCTTGGACGGAAATCGAGTTACCTTCCTGATCTCGAAGCACGTACGGCTCGCCGGTCTTCAACACGCGATAGATCCGGTTGATCAAGCGCGTCGCAACTGCGCAGATGGCTTGCTTGTGGTGATGCCCTTTGTTCACCATAAGACGCCAGTACACGGCGGCAAGATCTGGATCGATCTTTCGTGCAACGTCCGCAGCGATGTACAGCGCCCGCTTGACGCGATCACTACCACTCTTTGTCAGCCTTTGACCGGGCTTCTCTATACCACCGGACGAACTTCTGGTAGGAAACATACCGCAGAATCCGCGTATGTGATCTTCGTTACGGAAGCGTTTCGCGTAGCCGAGTACGCCGATGAGCAGCGGAGCCAAGGTCGCCCCTATGCCAGGAATAGATCGAAGCGCATCGGACGGATGCACCCGCTGATAGATCTGCTCCACTTCACGCTCGATCGCGCGGACGTGGCGATCCCACAGTCGCAAATGTTCGACTTCTTGCGCCACCTCGAATTGCAAAGCGGTGAAATCGACGCTATCGCCGTGGAGCTCAATGGTCTCTTCGGCCGCTGCCTTAAGTTTCTCGACCAGCGAATCGATGAAGGGGCCGCTCTTGGGATGATTCCCTGAGGCGTGTTGTGACAGGAATCGGGCGAGCACATCGCGTCGCATGGCTACGACCTTGCGCGGATCCAACAGCTCGCCGAGAATTGCTAGCGTGAGTTGCGTGACCGTATCGGGCAACACAGGCTCAAGCGCCGGGCACGCCCAGCGGATGAGGTCAAGAACGCGGCGCCGCGCGGAACACACTAGCTCCTGATAGCGGTGACGCTGTTTGGTCAGTCGTTGTAGTGAATGTTGCTCGGGCCCTGGCACATGAACTGGGTCGAGGCCACGGCCACCAAAGCCGGGTATTGCGCCCAATACATGTGCATCGGCCGCGTCGGTCTTGGCATGCTCGCTGAGGTATTTGCGTAACGCCTTCACGCGCTGACCCTTGACCCGAATGACTTTGATTCCGGCACGCTGCAGCCAGTTGGCCACCGGAAACCATGCCATGCCGGTTGGCTCCATCACGGCTGTGATCGGCGTATCGGCGCCGACGCCGCTCTTGATGGCTGACACGAAACGCCTGAGGTCGGTTGACGTCAAACGGAAGCGGATCGGTTTGCCAATTGCACGTCCATCATCGAAGATCTGCGCGACCTGAACTGCACTTATTGCCAGATCGATGCCGACGGTCCGGTGACGCACGGGTGCATTGCTGATAGAAGCCATGAGTTATTGTTCTCCTTATCAACGAATCAGAGGGCTCGTCGCTGGGCAGCACTGCCAGGTGTTTCATTCGTGGCCGCTTGAAACTCGCAGATTCATGCGCCACCATCTCGTTACTCTTGCCTGCGCCAGCCCGAACCCCGCAACCATGGGCTTCACATCGTCGGGACGAACTTTGCGGGCTCTCCCACGTTCTTAAGGTCGCCGGGTCCGGTGCCCGCAGGCAAGAGTACCAGCGAGCGAGCGGGCGGAGTTGAACGGCGAGTCAGAAGCGACAGAAGCTCGGCCTCATACTCTTGCCCCTCGGCGTACGTCCTGCACCCCGATTCAGACAAGAAGCTATCGAATTCGACGGTGCGAAGGTCGACCCGCGATCACTTCGTCGAGGCGCCCTGAAGCCCTATCATCGACTTGCCCCTCGGCGTCAACCCCGCACTGCTATAGATACCTG
>NZ_JBQYLP010000163.1:0-1986 GCF_052683555.1 Burkholderia sp. BC1 | reverse complement strand
CCATGATCACGATCCGCCGAAATGCGTGATCACGTTCGCCGGAATACGCAGTCTCGTAGTTTTTTTGCTGAACCATCGCTGGAGAGACGAGACAAGGGTCTTGATGGCGAAATTCACGTACTTATACTTCTCGCATGGCAAATTCCATCGTCGACCAGGTGAAAGCGATCGCAGCCCGAGCTAGCAGCGCGGGTGTGGAAACGCAATCTCATCCGACACAGATTCCACTGTGGCCGGCGAACGTTCGTGGGATGCCAAACGCCCTCGCGCGCTCGGCACTGTTCAACGTGAACAAATCGAATGCGCCGCGTAGCCGAATGGAGAAGGCGCTGATCGCAAGCGTTGATGGCGTCGAAATTTCGTTTAGTGGGGAAGAGCTTAGACAGGACGACGCGGACGTCTTTCTTGAAGTGCTTCACCTGGCCCGTGATACTCAGCTGAACGAGAAGGTGGAATTCACAGGCTACAGCTTGTTGAAGTCGCTTGGCTGGGGCACGTCGGTAAAGTGTTACGACAGGCTCGTGACGACACTGGAGCGGCTGCAAGCCGGGCAAGTCAAGGTTCGCTTCACGGGCAACAAAAAGGGGTTTGTCGGGTCGTTGATTCGTAAATTTCTGTGGAAGGAAGGCACCGAAACGGGAACGGACGGCAAGACGAGGTGGGTGGCGTACGTCGAACCGGAAATCGTCGCACTATTCTCTGATGACGATTACACGCGGCTCGCGCGCGAGCAGCGTCAGCGACTGCGATATGAGTTGTCGAAATGGTTGCATACGTACTACCACACCCATGCAGTGCCTTTCGCGCATTCCGTACGTTTCCTTCATCGTCAGTGCGGTTCGCAGACGAAAGAGTTGTTCCACTTTCGCGCGAATTTGAAGAAGGCACTCGACGAGCTCGTAAAAGAAGGCTTCTTGGTCAGTTGGACCATTGATAAGTCTGACCTTGTGCACGTTGTACGAACATCGTCACGCGGTGCTATAGCGGCCTGAAATGCGAGTGGCAAAGTTCGACGGCTGCGGTCGTAGTGTGACGAGGATTGCCGGTGTTGGTGGTCTGCTGTATTTATGAAGGATTAAGATCAAGAAGTACTCTTGCCCGCAAGCCCGTTTTTTTTGCTTTTTTGCTTATCCACGGGAGCGCCAGACAAATGGGCGGTGGCCGATACGACCAAAGGTTGGTGGTAATAGTGGCATGCATGGCAAGCTTCTCTGCATCTGCGGCGTCCGTGTGTCGATTGGGTCCTAATAGTACTCGTCCGCCGTGGGTGCCTCGGATTGAGGCGCCCTTTAAGGCTTTCCACATTGGCGATCCACCGGGTATGAAGCCAACTCCGTTTAAATTGAACGACGGGTTGTCGCCTTTGCGCGCGAGGAGTTGTGTTGACGGCGCATCAAAGCCCGTCTATTTGAACGTCGAAGCCCACGGAGAAACTGGCGTCATCTACGTTGCATCTGGGTCGTGCCTGGATACGTTTGTTCCTAAGGCCGAGATTTCAAGCGGTTGCGAGGGGGCTCCGAATTGCTCGTCGATTCATTGGGAGAACTGGTGTTATGAGGACGGGAAGCCGTCGTACATAGGATTTCAGGGCAATCTCTCAAATCGTGGGAGCTACTATGTTGAATCGGCATCAGTCGATGACGCGACCGTATTCGTTCGGGGCTCCGGTCGATTCCTTATTGATCGAGGTCAAAGTGAGCGGACGTTTTTGCTGTCGTCGGTGAAGTCCCAGCGGCTGCTCGTATGTTCGAATTTCCCTCGACTGGTTATATCTGTCTCGAGCGATCCTTTCGGACGTCATCAAAGTGGACAGATGATTGCGTCCTCTGCCTGTACCGCAGTCGAAGGAAATGCCGTGTGGGTACAGCCACCTGAAGGCACACACCTTCAATACAGCGGGACATATCAGTTGCTTAAGTCCGAAAAATGACCGGACTAGGGAAACACTGATCAATTCGGCTTGGCGGTCATCGCTGACGAGGCCAA
>NZ_JBQYLP010000162.1:0-2095 GCF_052683555.1 Burkholderia sp. BC1 | reverse complement strand
CATCTCGCCTGCAACTTCGGAAGTTGGTCCATTGATCAGCGTTTCCCTAGGAGCAACCGACATGAACAAGATCAACCAAACGAACAAGACCAAACGACTGTACGTCGGCAAAGGGCGCCGCAGACAGAAGGGGGAGCTTTCGTTGGTCGAAGCCGCGGGCGTGATGGCTGCTGCTGCACTGATCGCGCTCGTCGTCTACATGGGCCGCGGTTATGTGATGGATCGGATCCACGCGATGCAATTCAAGAGCGAAGCGCAGTACTTCGTGAGCGGCATTCAAGATGCGACAGCGGGCGAGATCGATTTCTCGAGCGTCACCATGCTGTCGCTTACGCAAAACCGTGCGTTCGACACTGCCGGACGCCGTCTGAACAGGTCCACCGGCGCGCTGACCGGCATCTTCGGGGGGGCGGTCACGGCGGCGCCGGCCACCGTGACGGCGACCAACGACGCGATTGCCGTGACGTATCCGGTTCCCGCAAAGGTGTGCGCGTTGTCCGCGGATTCCATTGCGCAGGCCTATACGCAGGTGAAGGTGAACAACACCACGATCTCCGGGCCGTCGACGACGTATGACTCAGGTACTGCCGCGGCAGCGTGTTCATCTGCAGGTGGAACTGCGAGCGTGATCATGTACGCGACGAAGGGCAACTAAGGAAAGACGATGCTCAGCATCATTGAAGCCGTGATTGTGCTGGTCGCCACAGCACTCATGACGTTACAGGGTATCCGGCACGACGTCGAAACCCGCCGGCGAGACGTGCTGAGCGTCGAAGGAAAGAATCAGGCGGTGATTAACGCCGCGCTGTCGAAATGGGTGACGGACAAGTACGGCTCGTTGGTCGCACAAATGGTCGGCTCGAAAGCAACGGCTGTCACGCCGCCGACGCTCGCCGATTTGCGCGCCGGCGGATATCTGAAGGCCGATTATGCGACCGGACCGGTCTGGGGCGGTACCTACATGATTCAGATGAGTGTCGGTCCGGACAACTGTTCTACCGGGTCGGGCTCTTGCCAAGTGTCCTACGTCTTCTATTCGTCGCAACCCGTGACTCGACTCGGGAAGCCCGACGTCTCGGGCGCCGGCGTTGTGGCACAGGCGGCCGGCAATGACTTCGGCTTTTCGACCAGCCAGAATCCCGTAACGATCAAGGGCTTGAGCGGAAGATGGCAGGCCGTTAATCCGGTGCCAGGAGCACCTGCGGCCGTCGTTATGGCAACGAACGGCCCGTCGTCTGATGGGAACTCAGTTTTCATCCGGCGTGATGGCTCGCTGAAGTGGACAGGAAGTCAGGACGTCAACGGCGTCGACCTGCATAACGTGGGCAATATCGACGCGACGGGGACGATCGGTGCGCCGACGTTGGCCGCCTCGAACGTAGCGGTCAGCAACGCAGTCCGGAGTCCCGGAACTCTGCTCGTACAGAACGCCGCAGGGACGGCGCCCGCGCCGATCTCGACGGGCGATAGTACCGTGAACGGCCAGCTCCAAGTGACGCAGACCATCACACCAGGCGCGATCGCAACACCGCGCGCTTGGTGTCCGGTAAATGGCGCAATGGCACAAAACAGCGACGGGCGTGGGCAGTTGCTTTCCTGTCAGGACCACGCTTGGTTGCCAATCGGTGGTCCAGCGCTTCGGCAAGGGTACTTCATGGTCCAAAACGGTTGGGGGGTTCCGGCACCAAACTGCGCGACGGGCGGAACACCACAAATCGTGTTTAGTCCCGTGACCTTCTACGTGAATCCGACGGCGACGGTCAATGTCTCGGCATCGGGCAGCGGTCCGTGGACGGTGTTCATTACTGACGGCAACGGAAACGGGATCACTGGTACTGCTGTCGTTGAAACATATTGTTCGTATTGAGGGAGAAGGGAGTGAAACGCTGGATCAAGCGGGTTGTGGCGGTGCTGCTGTCGGTTGCTGTGGGCGCCGCGTTTGCGGACGGATCGTGCCAGTCAGGGTTCACTCTCCGGTCGTATCCGTTCTACGACAAGACAGGGGCATATATTGGTATGCGCCAGGCGTGCGCGCCGATCCCGTTGGAGTTGCCCCTGTAACTCAGGACACGCGGACACCGTTAGGTTGATGACA
>NZ_JBQYLP010000161.1:0-2098 GCF_052683555.1 Burkholderia sp. BC1 | reverse complement strand
ACGGCTCAATAGCCTACTTCAGGGAGGACCACTTTTCAGGGGGCAGACCACTTTGTGAACTTCCAGATTGATTATTTCGTGGGCAGTGTGTGGGGAACGTTTACGCGGGATGGAAATGCGTTCTTCGGAACTGGTGTCAATATGGCGCTTCCCAATCCAGTTCAGGCATCAGCAAGTATTACTGCCGGCTGGCTCAATCGAACGAGCGTCGCTCCTGGCCAGACAAATAACTTTGCTGGAGGCTATGCCGGTGGCATGACTGGTGCTTACGGCATATTTGGCACAGGCATCATGAATTCGCCGGGTAATGGAACTGCGACCATTATTGGTGTTGGTGGTGGGGTTAGCGCCGGGAAGAACACTAACGTTGGTGGTGTCGGTGGCGGGTACAGTAATGATCAAGGTAAGACAGGGATTAGGTGGTAAATATGGTTGGAATTCCAGGCTCGGCTCCTAAAACACGTGGGCAAAAGATAGTTGGGGTTATTGCCTTCACCGCGCTGATGGGCTTCATCGTGTACGTGGTGTTGAAGAACATCTTTTTTAGCTGAACGACTGAGCCCGGCGTATGCCGGGCTCGGTGTTTAGGCCTGTTTCGAAGGAGGTCGACGGCGATGTCGTCGTTCAGCGGCGAGTTGCTGCTCGTCACGGATGCGATCCAGAATCTCCTGTTCGGTCATCTCGCGATTGGCGATGCGGTAGTGGTGATCGGAGGAGATGGTCAATTGCTGGGAGCGGTAATTGACGGAGAGGAGCACATGGTTGCCGGGCACAAAGCCGGCGGTGGCGAGCAGGCGATCGACGGCGCTCTGCCACGGGAAGGCTGGGCGGTTACGGTCGGGAAGGAAGCGTGAGGTAAAGCCATCGTAAGGAGCTTCTTCCAGCACGAAAGGGAAGTCGTCGATCCGAGCGTTGAAGGAGATCCATACGGCGACGCATCCGGCGCGACTCGAACGCCAGGCGCAGCGAGACGAGATCGAGGCGGCGAAGCCGGAGCGGTTGCTGCATCGGGTGTATGGGAAGCGAGAGGGAGAGTAAGGAAGTGCGGCCTTCGGCCGATGGCCACGAGGGGCCGGGGGTAAATGTGCGCCGGCCTGCGGCCGTCGCCCATTTAACATAAAGCCGGCAATTATCGGTGGCCGGCGGGCCGCCGCATCGCGCCGTTCGTTGCGTGTGCGTCGGCCCGCCGGCCACCGATAATTGGCTCTATGTCTTGCGCCCCCGGCCCCAAGCATGTGCTTCGCAAGGATGAAGTCAGGGGCCGCAAAGCGGCCAGAAACACGATGACGAAAAAGCAAAGTTAGCGCGCTGCGCGCGAGGGGTCACGGCCCCGCCCACCCGGCCGTCTGCTGCGCTCGGGCTGCGGCCCCTGCGGGTCCTCCGCTCCGTGCTCGCAGCCGTCCTCCCGTCCGCCCCCAAGGGGCTCCCTGTCTAGCCGCTGCTGCGCAGCGGAAATCAAAAGCGAACGACAAAGGCGGCTTGACATGCGGTGCAAGCCGCGGAGTCGTCTTGCACCGCATGGCCGAGCGTGGCACACCGATCGCCGTCAAGGCCAAGCCCTGCGGGCGCGCGTTGCGCGGCCTTGACGGGTTCGGCGCTGAGGTGGTGCGCGGAGGCTTGCGCGGATGTGGCGCGGTAGTGCGCGATGGTCCTGTTCCGCCGGGTTTGCCGTCGCCCTTCGGCCGCCGTCAAACCCGGCGGGTCGAGGGGAATCGAGATAGGGATGGCGTGTCGTCTGGCAAACTCGCGTCTTACGGTCGAAAACCGCGTCTGGGCAAAAATTATGCGTTGTGCGAAGCACGTCGGGGAAAACGGGGTTGAGAAGCCTTGGTGCATCAGGGTGAACGGGGAATCGACAACGGCGGGCGCGTCGGGGTGCAGTGATCGCTTCAATCGTCAGTTGAATCAGGACGAGAAAAAAGCGATTCGCGACAAGGCGAACGGTGACAAGAACGAAGAGCAGCGACTGACACGAGCCGCGTGCTATGCCGTCAAATGTTGGGCAGAATACGCTGCCGGCAGCGATGAACGAAATAAGAATTTCGTGAGGGAAACGCTGATCAATGGACCAACTTCCGAAGTTGCAGGCGAGATGGCT
>NZ_JBQYLP010000160.1:0-2317 GCF_052683555.1 Burkholderia sp. BC1 | reverse complement strand
TTCCGTGTAATTACTCAACCCGCCTTGAACACGGAAATCCTGACACCCCCCCGTCCGCCGATTGTATCGTTGTAGACGGAAATGCAAGTCCGAAAAGCTCGCGATTTTCATAGGGCTTTTTGCCGTTCACCCTGCAACCGGTTGCGCGCAGTGGCGCCGTGGGTCACGGCTTGCGGGCATCGCGAAAAGGTCCCCGAAATGACGGCTCTTTTCCCACGTGCCGTCGTCGCCTCGGCTGTTCCAATTGATCCGTCCCAATTGGAACTCCGTGATGCGATTCCCCCGACTCTTTCCCCGTAGCAAGAAGCAGGTCGCCTTGTCCGCGGCGCCCGGCCACTACTCGAACGACGATCCCGAAAAGATCATCTTCGATCAGGGGACGCGTCTGCGCGTCGAAGCCAATCATTGGAAGACCTTCTGCTTCATCCTCGCAATCATTGCGGGCGGAGCCGTCTACACCCGTCAGCCGCCGCCGTCTGTCGTGCGCTCGTACGGCGTCTCTTCTGACGCCGGCGGCAATCCGTTGGTCAAGCAACTGGCGGCGTATAACCCGGACGACCAGGCAAAGCGCACTGCAATCAAACAGGACGTCGAGCACTGGTTCACGATCGAGCCGGTCCTGACAGACGATATCCGTACGTCGCGCCTCGCCAAAAACATCAATGCAGTGAAGGCGAAGATGATCGGTAACGCGAAGAACCAGTTCGCGTCCTGGATCAGCGATGACAAGCCATTCGACCAGATCACGACCAACCCGAAGCTGGTGCGTGAACCCAAGGTCACCAACGTCTCACTGCTCGAGGACTCGACGGTTGTGGTCGAGTTCACAACATCGACTCGGCAATCCCCGGCTGACAAGCCCGTCGAGGTGCGCTTCGCGCTGACGATGCGCTACCAGATCATCCCCCCGACTGCGGAAGACGTACTGGGCACGAATCCCTACGGCCTTTACTACCCGTTCTTCACCCTGCAGAAAACTGGCGCATGAAACGAACACGTTCCCTCCTGGGCTGGGGCGCGCTGGCGGTGATCGCGGCATCGGCCAATGCGTTCGCAGCCAAATCTGCAGCGAACCCGATTGCCCCCGTCCCGAATTTCGATGTCGGCAGCATCATCGGCGATGCGATGAGCCCGGTGAATCCCTACAACACTGGCGCGGATCCGATCACGATGCCGGGCGATGCACGCATGGCAGTGTTCACGTATAGCCGCGACAAGATCTTTCGGGTGATGACTGCGCCGCTGAAGCTCACGACAATTGAGCTCGAGCGCGGCGAGACCTTGGTCAGCGAGCCAGCGATGGGCGACTCCGTGCAGTGGGTTCTCGATACGGACGGCGCAAATCACGTCTACGTGAAGCCCACTAAGCCGGGCCTCGTCAACACGCTGCACCTGAGCACAAACCGGCGCGAGTACGAGCTGACGCTCGTTTCCTCCCCGTTGGGTGGCCTGTTTTATCAGAACGTGCGCTTCAGCTACGCGAACTCGCTGATGGCGAAGGTGCGGGCACGCGGCAACGCAACGGGGGAAGAACACGATACTGACCAAGGCGCCCCATCCGATTCCGGTCCTATCGGCGTATCGCCTGACAAGCTGAACTTCGAGTACACCGTCTCGGGGACGAACTCACTCAAACCCGAGACGGTCTTCGACGACGGCACGTTCATCTGGATCCGGATGCCGCCGCGCACGCCGTTTGCCGTGCCCACCATCAAGGATGGCGGTGACGTCGTCAGCCCGAACTTTATCCGCCGCGGTCCATACATTGTCATTCAGCGACTGGCCGATGAGGTCAAGCTCACGCGACCCGGCGAGGAAGTGACGATCACGCGCGGCCGGCGCGGCCTGTTCGGGTTCTGAGGGCGGTATGGCAAAGAATACAGATCCGACCAGTTCGGAAGAGAAAGCGCTGTTCAAAGGGAAAGTGCCGCGTAACGTCATGATCGCGGTCGGCGCGATTGCTGCCGTAGCTATCGGGGCGTTGGGCTTTTACACGCAAACGCAACAAGCAAACAAGGCAGAAGAGGAGGCTCTCAAAGCCAAACGTGAACGTGCGGCCGAAGCGGTCGACAAGAGCAATGGCAACAAGGCCGATGTCGATAAGATCATAGAGGAGCAGCAAGCACAAGCACGTCGACGAGCCGCCGAAGCCGCTGCGGCGGCCAGCGCAGCGGCGGCCGCGAACGTGAAGAAGCCGGCGCTGTCGGCAGATGCCGTTTTGCCGACCGGCAATACCACAGAAATCAAAGCTTCGAACGACCAGGACTGAGCTTGCCCGCAAAAAATGGATCCCTTGCTGAGTGTGTAAAACTCACGC
>NZ_JBQYLP010000159.1:0-2453 GCF_052683555.1 Burkholderia sp. BC1 | reverse complement strand
CGGGCTTGCACACGGCGATCGAAGGCGGCAGCTTTGGTTCTGCCCTCAAGACGGCGGAGGTTCAGGTAGCGGCACGAGCGGTCAAGATGCCGCAAATGCGTCTGGAGACGCCGCGCGGCTCGTGGGGCAAAGTCGCGAAACGTCAGTCGCCAACATTGTCAATGGCTCAATATCGCGTGAGAAGGTTGCTGTCCCGGGGCTCATATCGACGTTGTCGCAGCGAACGGCAACCTGATCGCGGTGGGTGGTCCGGCGAAAGCGAATAACCTCGGGAAGTTGGGGCAGGAGCTTCGTATCTACCAAACGATCGCTTATCAACGCGGTGTGTCTGCAGAGGCTTACTTCGCTGAAGTACACCTCAGTCGGCGATTAACCTTGCGACTAAAATACTTGGCGCTAGAAATGTCAAAATTTTTCCCGGGAGCAAATGATGGCGAGGCCTGTTTGTCGTGTACGGATTCCGGAAACTTTGGAGCAGGCATTCCTTTTCGTCGTTGCCTTGCTGGAGGCGCTTGGTCTGTCGCTTACGAATCCAAGCAGCGCGAAGATAACTACATGGAACGACGACGGTGACCAAGTGGAGATCGCTGCAGCGACGGTGTGTTCGGCGGTGCTTTCTGGATCTCTTCGTAACGTCCAATTTTGGAGAACCGCGAGCGAAGACGTATTTGCTGCGTGGGAGAATGTTCAAGGCGGATGCACTTTCTCAATCTACCTCGACGGGTTGGATTCGGCTTTCGCAGTTTTGCTGATTTCGAGGCTCGTGGAGCCGGTATTGACGACGTTTCGGTCCAGATACGACGACGGCGAGGTGTTCGCGATTGTATTTGAATAGTCGCCGATTACAGTAGGTTGCGAACGTAGGTCGCGTCGGATGGTGGATACGGTGCGATTGGTGCAGCGGCGAGCGCGGCGTTGACGCCGTTCGCGTTTGGTGGGGCCACAAACAGTGCGGGCTACAGTGCGATTGGATCAACAGGTAAGCTCGGAGAGCAGTACCTCCAATCGCTCGGTGGACAGTCACAAGTCTACTTCAGCACAAGTTTGGGCGGTCGTTGCGTGGACCAGCTCATCAATGGTGTTGCTAACGAATCCAAGGTCGGCTACTGGAGCTTTACATCGAGCGTGCAGACCCAAATCGCGAAAGATGCGGAGTTGATGAATTCCGGTGTGGTCAATGGAGTAAACTGGCATTTCTTTACGAGTCCCGTTACTGGACTGGGTGGCCCGAGTCAGCCGTTGCTGAAGGCGCTTCAGAGTTCGGGGATTGGGGTAATAGTTCACTAAAGATTACACCGTGACCTACCAACCGATTAGCCCTCCATGTTCGCTTGACTTCGTAGCACTCACGAAGCAAGAGTTGAAGAAATATAACGAGTGGTTCATTGCGATACTGCCGGAGCGATTGGCAATTCTTCAGTCCTGCGTGAATGCGAGCGCTGGGTACAGTAGTTGGGTTGCGGATTTCGATCCTGCATCGTTAGTCGAGCTCGGTGATTGGTTTGCTTCGCAGGTGGCGACACGCGAGCGTACAAAATTGGAAGCTCGAGCGATGGAAGGTCGTCTGAAATTTCCGATGGACGTTCCGCATGAGGAGTTGACTGACGAAACGGTCTCGAAAGCGATCGATGTCGGCATGTACTTCGGGATGGTCTTGCTGAAGAATCATCCTTCGTTGCGCTGGGACTTCAAAACCGAAAGCAAGCGGTTTGCGGATTACGGGCAACCAGTTATCGTTGGCTTTGGCGCTGCGATTCTCAACCCGGTGCGAATCGCAATTACGCTAGCCTACGGTGTGGCAGCGGGTACCCAGTCGGGATCAAGGCTCGGCCAGGTTTATCAGTTCTGGTCTGACAAAGCGGGCGGCTGAGCGAGCTGACTGGGTGCGCACAGGGCGCGATTGGCGGGGCCGTGTCGGCGATGACAGCGAATGGCATCGCGACTGCATTGACGGGTGGACAGGGCGTTTCCGATCAAGTGCAGCTTGCTGCGATCGTGACGGCAACCTCGTTGCTGGGTGGCGCAGCGGCGGGCTTGCTGGGCCAGAACGCGTTGGCCGCGATGACGGCGGCTCGGAACGTGACTTTGAACAACACGTGTGCGCCAGGCCATAACTGCGGCACACGGACGAGCGCGATTAAAGATACGGGTCGTGCGGCATGGAATACGGCGGTTGGGACCGTTGAGGCCATTCCGAACTTCGTGTTAAGAACGTTAATCCGACAGGTTCTTTGCAAAACTGTACGAACTGCGTTGCTGTTGTCGACAACCTACTCTCCACTGGGAATCCGGCTAGCGCGTTGCCTAGGGCAACATCAGTGCCTTTTAACCAGATCGGTCAGATATATGGGACCACATTTAGTGGCTCGACAACTCAGCAGAATATTGAATCCACGTTGCTTGGGAAACGCTGATCAATGGACCAACTTCCGAAGTTGCAGGCGAGATGGCTT
>NZ_JBQYLP010000158.1:0-2456 GCF_052683555.1 Burkholderia sp. BC1 | reverse complement strand
AGACTGATCACGTTCGCCGAAACGATTGATCACCATCGCCGAAATCCGCACATGGAGGTCCTGGTTGCCACCGAACGCGGGATCAACGCGGCGCTCGAGCAGGGCAAAACTTGTGGCGTGTGGACACTGGATCCGCAGACGGATGAGCTCGTCGCCGCGTTGATCGGGTGGCACGATGATCAACTGCGCGCGGCGCCGCTGGCGGTGTTCGCCGAGGCGCTCGAGCGACTTGAACGGATGCGTGACGGCCGGTCCTACGACCGGCCACCAGGCCGCCGCAGTGGGACAGGATCCCAGCTCCGTTGAGTTGGATCGCCGCGCCGGTGGCGGAATATTGCGAACCGTCCGCACCCCTGATATATATACAGTGCCTACGGCAATATCAGCTGCAATGCGGAGCGGAGAGCAGAATGGATTATCTGATTCGAGTGGCCGGCTTTCGCGATCGCGAAGCTTTGACGCGGCGGACGTACGAGCTTGCCGGCAAGCACGCTGACCTGGTCCGGGCACCGCGGAGCCAAGCATGATCGCCGCGCCGATGCTCGAGCAGCGCGACACGATGGTTGCGCTCGGATGGACTGTGGTGAGCGACTACGGGTATTCGCATGCCAGCGGCTGGACGATCGGGATCTGCCGCGTACACGACAAGTGGGTCGTCGAGCTATGGGATGGAAGATCTCTCCATGCCACCGTCGACTCACCGGTCGCGGCTGCTCGGCTTCATCGGGAAATCATCGCTGGAGCGAACTCGAACACACGCGACGACGTCGACGATCAGCACGCGATTTCCAGCTGATGAGGTCGAGTGCCCGGCAGCGGCCGGGCGCAGCACGTCATTTTCTGCGGCGTTATTCCGTGTCCGGAATCAGAAACCGATTGCGGTTCTTCGCATTAGCAATCCACTGCGGTGCCTTCCCACGTCCGCTCCAGGTGGCACCGGTCTTCGGATCACGATACTTCGGTGCGATAGGCGCGCGTGCGCGCGGCGCTGCTGCACGCCGACGACCGAAGAGTTGGTCGGGCGTGATGCCGTATTCGGCAATCTGTTCGCGCATCGTGGTGATGACGCTGTCAAGCTCAGCAAGCCGCGCTTCTTCGGCTTGCTGTGCCAGTGCATCTGCTTGGGCCTTCAGCTCGAGATAGGTAGCCATAAATGTGGAAGAGTTTCCTTTGAGAGATAGCTCAAGAGAGAGAGCAGTTCATTATATCCGCGCGCCACATTGCAATAATCCTCCGAGGTTCCAATTCCATGATGCCCACTCTATTCGAAAGCAATGCTAACGATTTTACATAACAGATACTAACGCCGTCAGACAGACATTCCCGTCGCAGCCAATGGTTGCCTCACCCAGGTCTCGCCCTTTCCAAGGTGGCAGGGTCACCGTCGGCCGCGCCGAGCCCTATCGGTGCGCGACCCGGCACCCGTCGCGTGTTGCGTGCCGCAATCCAATCCGGCGAATCGTCGGTTGCAACGAACAGACTGCGTGCCGTCTCACCTCGCTGATGATAGCTGCCGAGCTCGACGCCACCAAAGAACTTCATCTGCCATAAAGTGATGCGTGGATTGGTGCGCAAATACACGCCACGGTACTCGAACACACCGTTTCCGATCGTTTGTTCGACTCGGCCCCCGGCCTCGCATCGAACCAACATATCTTCGAAAGTTGCCTGCCCCGGTCGCGTAAACATATTCGCGGACGCCACCGCGTGGGGTGCAATCTGGAGATGCCAGTGGTGCCAGGCGAGCCCGAGCGCGATGTAGCAGCACAAGATGGCCAACTGCTCGCCGTCGAACGGCACCGACATCCCTGTGGCCCAGGTGCCATCAGGCTGCCGGATCATACGATCGCGCTGCCCAATAAATAACGTTCGGCGCAACGCGTCGTTTTTGGCCAGTCGCGGAGCGAGCTGCGTGGCAAGCGCCTCGAGCGCATCGCCGTGCACGCTTCCCATCAGCAACACGGACAGCACATAGTGTTCAATGCGCGACTTCGCCGTGTTGCATTCCTCACAGGCCGGCACCTTCGGCAGGTTGTCGCGTCCGGCAAGGAGAAAGAACTCACGCGCGATCACGTGGTCCGCCGTATTCGCGCCCTGCTCCAGCCCGCAATACACGCACGTCTTGTTTCGAAATCGCTTGCTGCCCACGTCGTCTCTCCTGGTCAGTGCCGATGCGCGTGCTCGCTTCGCGGCATGCGAGGTACATGGCGCGCGCGAGGGTCGGAGACGCACACCAGCGCGAATGGGGCATCCATAGTGTCTCCCAGCGCCGTTAGGAAGCGAAGGCGGATTTCACGCGGACGGCTCGCTGCTCTGAAGCAGTCGGATCAGACGACGAAACTGATCATCATCGCTATCACTCTTCCAGCGATTCACGAAACGACACACCACCTGCAGATTTCCTGCTGACGTTGCCCGCGAATTTCGGATCCCTTAGCTGAGTGAGATTATGCCAC
>NZ_JBQYLP010000157.1:0-2553 GCF_052683555.1 Burkholderia sp. BC1 | reverse complement strand
TGAGCCAGTCCGCCTTGTCCCAGCACCTGGCCAAGATGCGCGAGGAAGGTCTCGTGACCTACCGGCGCGAGTCGCAGACCCTGCACTACCGTATCGACAACCCCGACGTGGCCAAGCTCATCGCCACGCTCAAGGCCATCTTCTGCCCATGATCCACCCTCGGAGGCCATTGCCATGTCCCTGAAATCCATCTCACCCCGCGCCGCGAGCGAACTCATGAACCAAGGTGCCATCCTGGTGGACATCCGTGCGGCGGACGAACACGCCCGTGAACGCATCGCGCAGGCACGCCATGTGCCCATGGACCGGCTGCAAAGCGGCGGCCTGCCGCTCGACGGCGCTTCGGCCGTCATCTTCCATTGCCGTTCGGGCAACCGGACCCGGGTGAACGCCTCGACGCTGGGGGCCTGCACGGTCTGCGACGCCTACGTTCTCGAAGGCGGGCTGGACGCCTGGAAGAAAGCCGGCCTGCCCGTCGTGGCCGATGCCTCTCAACCCCTCGAGCTGCAACGGCAGGTGCAGATCGCGGCGGGGTCTTTGATCGTGCTGGGTGCAGTGCTGGGCGCCACGGTCTCGCCATGGTTCCATGTGCTTTCGGGCTTCGTGGGCGCTGGGCTGGTCTTCGCCGGTGTCTCGGGGTTCTGTGGGCTCGCGCGCGTGCTGATGCGCATGCCCTGGAACCGCCGCGCGCTGGCTGGCTGAGTCTACGGGTGGGGAAGCGATTTCTTCACTCGGCCCTCGGCCGGTAAGAACATGCAACGGCAAAATCTTTTAATTTTGAATTAATTCCGCGTCTGGACTTTAGAAACTCGAACGCCGCCCGCGACAGCGCTGGAAGCGAGGTCGAGACGCGACGAACGAGACTGAGATTGCGATGAAACGTCCGTGTGAAGCTGCCGAAGCGACCTCACCGCGTTGCACAAGGGGCGGAACGCGCCCGAGGCCAACGGAATTTTTCGCATTTGCCGTGCCCCCGAAGGTAATCGGCAAGTCGGGTAAATTCGCGGCGCAGCCATTGCGCGACCAGACCGGCGGTGACCGGTTGGCCGAGCCGCCAGGGTGCAATCTGCTCCATCGGGAAGGCGTCGGCGATCGCCAGACTGAGCAACTGCGTGAGCGTCCACGCGCACGAGCGGATCTGCATCCACAGCTCGAGCACGGTGCGCGTCTGCTGCCAGACGTTGTTCAGCCCCCACCAGCGTTTGAGGTTGTGGAACAGCGGTTCTATCCCCCAGCGGCTGGCGTAGAGCTGTGCGTGACCATCTCGGCGCCCAGATCCGTTTCGGTGGCGAGCATCAGACGCGCTCGTGCCCAGCACTGCCGCTTGTCGTCGTAGAGCTCGCACCATACGGCACGAACCGGGGTGCCCTTGAGGAAACGCGCGAGCGCAAGCGTCGAACGCAGCCGAACGCGTTGCTCCTTTCCGTAGAGCCGCATCGTCAATTCCGTCGCGGGTAATAATTCGATATCCTTGGCATGCAGGCGCTCGCCGTAGATGCGCGGTCTGCCGCGCCGGGGACAATCGGGTATCGCGGGCGGCAGGAACAACGCCGTGTCGATACGCGCCTGGCCGATGACGTGCATGTTCCGGCGCAGCAGCGGCAGCACCAGTCGGGCGCGCATGAACCACGAGTCGAACAGTATCCGGATGGGTCGATCGGTAACACCGGAGAGCGCGCGCACGAGCGCGAGAGCGATCTTCAGCTTGTTGCGATTGCCGGTCTGAGGAACCAGACGCGCGAGGATGGGCAGAACCCAGCCGAGGCCGCCATTGCCCAGTACGCTCACACCCAGCGTGACGATGCATTGAGCCCAGACGTATTTCGGCCGGTTGGTCTTGCCACTGTGCTCGTGTCGCCATGCCACACCTGGAGCCTTCTTCGAGCATCGCATGTTCAGCGTGTCGTCGAGGACCAGGGTCAGCACATCGTTGGGCAACACTGTGATGACCAGGCGCAGCAGCGCGCGGGCGAGTCGCACCGTGCGCAGGTTGCCGCGTTGCAGGAGCTTGTAGTACGTTGTCCAGTGACGGGAGCCGCCGCTGGCCGTGATGGCTCTCGTGACCCAGCCCTCGGGCGAGATCATGCAGCCGCACAGCAGCTCGATGAAGCATGCGTGGGAGCGAAGCGGCACGGCGGTGAGCAGGACGTTGATCCATTCGTGCAGGTAAAAGCGTATGCGTTCAGGCAGGGACATGAGCAACCGGTGAGGAATCGAAAACGATCCTCATTGGCCGCCGCGCTGCTTGCGCCAAAACCTCGCGCAAGCAGCGCGGCGGCCTCACGATTGCTAGCTCATGTCAAGCGTTGCGTATTCATCTCGTACTCGAAACCCTGTTCAGCGTCCCTCAATGGGGCGCTGAATGTCTATTGAGAATTACTAATTCCATGACAACCGATTTGCCGCTCATGCGTTATCCAACGCAGAGCGTTGATTGGAGGGGAGGTTCATGGCGAAGATGGACGAAGCCACGCGCAAGCGGGTACGTGCTGGGCGCCTGATGCTGGCGGGCAAGACGCCGGCCGAAGCGGCCAAGGCGGTGGGCGTGGCACG
>NZ_JBQYLP010000156.1:0-2679 GCF_052683555.1 Burkholderia sp. BC1 | reverse complement strand
TGCGTATTTCGGTGAACGTGATCAGCGATTTCGGATGAAGGTGATCACCGAATCCGGAGGAACGTGATCGCTCATTTCGGTTGAAGATGATCGCTGATCAGCGGTTTCCGAAACGAGTGATCATCGTAGCGAAACAGGTGATCACGTTCCCGAAATGGGTGATCATCTTGCCGAAATGGCATGCCCGTTTCGGGCTGGTGGTGGTGTTGCGCATGACATCAACGACAGGCATTAGCCTTGTTCCTTTTTATAGAGGACAGGCTGATGCCGGCACATCGGATGAGCATGCGCAAATTGAAGGAAATCCTACGGCTGAAGTGGGCGTGTGGCTTGTCGCACCGCCAGATCAGCCGGGCCGTCGGCATCAGTGTGGGCGCCATCTCGGCATATGCGGCGCGCGCCAGCGCGGCGAAGTTGGACTGGCCGGCCGTCGAGCCGCTTGCCGACGATGAACTCGAAGCCCGGTTGAACCTGTCGGCCGACGAGGCGGCCCCGGCCCGGCGCATCGAACCGGACTATGCGGCGATGCACCGCGAACTGCGCCGCAAAGGCGTGACGCTGCAGTTGCTCTGGGAGGAATATGGCGCGGCGCATCCCGGCTGCCGCACCTACCGCTATACCCAATTCTGCCAGCGCTACAAGAACTGGGCCCAGACGCTCAAGCGCTCGATGCGCCAACAGCACCGCGCCGGTGAGAAGCTGTTTGCCGATTTCGCCGGCCATACCATGCCGATTCTCGGGCGCGACGGCGGCATCGACTTCCAGGCTCACATCTTCGTTGCGGTGCTGGGCGCGTCGAACTACACCTACGCCTGCGCGACGCGCTCCGAGGCGATGCCGGATTGGATCGGCGGCCTGATTGACGCGTTGGAATTCTACGGCGGGGTTCCCGAACTGCTGGTGCCCGACAACCCCAAGGCCCTGATCGCCAAAGCTGACCGGTACGAGCCGGTGCTGGGCAACACCACGCAGGACTTCGTCAACCACTACGCAACAGCGATGCTGCCGGCCCGGCCGCGCAAGCCGCAGGATAAAGCGAAGGTTGAAGTCGCGGTGCAAATCGTCGAACGCTGGATTCTCGCGCGGCTGCGCAATCACCGCTTTTTTAGCCTAGCCGAGCTCAACCGCGTGATTGCCCAGCTCGTCGGCGATCTGAACCAGCGCCCGTTCAAAAAACTGGAAGGCAATCGCCGTGAATGGTTTGAGCGTCTGGACCGGCCGGTGCTGCGGCCCTTACCCGCGCGGCGTTACCAGATCGCCGCCTTCATCAAGTGTCGCGTCAATATCGATTACCACGTCGAGATCGATCATCACTATTACAGCGTGCCTCACAAACTGGTACGCCAGGAAGTCGACGTCCGTGTCACCCGCCACAGCGTCGAGATCCTGCATGGCGGCAAACGTGTCGCCGCGCACGCGCGCAGCCGACTTAAAGGCAAACATACGACCGTGGCCGAGCACATGCCGGCGGCACACCGCGCTCATCTGGAATGGTCACCGGGACGCCTGCTGAACTGGGGCGCGTCCATCGGCCCCGGCGCCGCGGCAATCGTCAACCATCTGCTGACCAATCGTCCTCACCCCGAGATGGGCTATCGCGCCTGTCTGGGCTTGCTGTCGCTGGCACGCAAATACGGCAATGAGCGGCTCGAAGCAGCCTGCCAACGGGCGCTTGTGATCGGTTCGCCCACGCGCCGTTCGGTGCTCTCGATTCTCGAATCTGGCCTCGACCGCCAACCACCCGTAGCGGCGCCGCTCACCGAATGGCAATGCCTCGACCACGAAAACCTGCGTGGCTCCGACTACTACCACTGACCCGAAGGAGGTCAAGATGTTGCTGCAGCAAACCCTCTCCCAACTCAAAGCGCTCAAACTCGACGGCATGGCGCGCGCCTTCGAGGAACAGGTGACGCTCACCGCCAGTTCCAGCCTGTCGTTCGAAGAGCGCTTTGGCATGGTTGTCGAACGCGAACTCGCGTGGCGCGACACCCGGCGGCTTGAACGGCTGCTGAAAACCGCCAAACTCAAGAACCCGCAGGCCTGCATTGAGGATATCGAATTCCGGCAAAGCCGCGGACTGGACCAGCGCGTGGTCGCTTCGCTTGCCGGTTGCGACTGGATCCGCAACGCGCAGAACATCATTCTGACCGGGCCGACTGGCGCTGGCAAAACCTGGATCGCTTGCGCCTTCGGGCAACAGGCATGCCGGCAAGGCTTCTCGGTTCTCTATGTACGCGTCGCACGACTGTTCGAGGAGCTGAAGATCGCGCACGGCGACGGCAGCTTTGCGCGGCGGCTCGCGCAACTCGCCAAGATCGATGTCGTCCTGTTCGACGACTGGGGACTGCAGGATCTCGATCAGGGCGCACGCAACGATCTACTCGAAGTCCTCGATGATCGCGTCGGCACGCGTTCGACGATCATTACCAGTCAGTTACCCCTCGAACACTGGCACGCTTGGCTGCAGGACCCCACGCTCGCCGACGCGATTCTCGATCGCCTGGTCCATCAGGCGCACAAACTGCCTTTGAAGGGTGAATCGATGCGAAAGACCAACGCAAAACCATCCGCTACTGCCGCATCGTGATCACCTTCGCTATAATTCTCTGACCGCGCAACACCACCTTCCAGACCGATCACGTTCACCGAAACGTCTGATCACCATCGCCGAAATACGCA
>NZ_JBQYLP010000155.1:0-2709 GCF_052683555.1 Burkholderia sp. BC1 | reverse complement strand
AACACCCCAAAGGTTGGATCGGTATCCAACTTTTGGGGTGCAGTTCAAAGGACGTGTCGCTTTTTTGTTGCCGAGTGAGAACCAAAAAAGTGGCTTGGCTTGCTGCAACGGCTGCTTGAGTGTGTTTGCACGAAGGGGTCTAGATCTCGCGTGCAAGCCGTTGCGCTGGCTAATGCCCAACACCTCTCAGGGAGGTGGTCCCCACAATACTCTGTCGTTACTTCGTCAGGATCAGCTTGCCGAGCCGCGTTGCGCGCAACTGATACGTTTCGCCGTTGTGCGCAATGCTGATGTGGCTGTGACCTTGCAGCAGCGCGTCGCTGCTGACGACCCGTGTGCCGCTGTCGCGGTTGCCGGCAGGCTTCGCCGGAGCGGTAACCGCCGCCGTCTTCTGACGGCTGCCGCCTGCAGTGCCGGCGGTGCGGCGCAAGGTCAGCGTAGTCGGGCGCATGGTGTCGGTCATTCGGTTTGATCGGTGACTGTCGATACGATGGAATGAATTCTAAATGATAACTATTCCCATTTACAAAAACTCTTTATTGATCGGGGAAGCGGGGTCGATAGCTTGAGGCAAACGGCGGCGAGCACGCCGCCGCCCGTGTCAGTGCAGCGGATCCGGGTCCTTGCGGCCCTGCGCGTACTCGCGAATCAGGCGCACCGTATCGATGTCCGAAGTGCGATACGCTTCCTTCACGATGCCGTGCGTCTGCCGCGCTTCCTCGCTGTCGTCGGTGACGGTCAGCGTCGTCCGGTATTCGAAACGCAGGAACAGCTCATGATCGTCGCGTTCCTCGATCGTCATCGTCAGCGAGCCGCCGATTTCGCCGTCGGCCGCGTGAATGTCATAGCGGACCTGCTGATTCGGCGTGAAGGTCACGCGGTCGCGCACGATTGCGTGGCCGTAATGCAGTTCGCGCTCCAGCGTGGTCGCGGTGCGCTCGCGAACGACGCAGCTGTCGAGGCCGATCACGAACAGCTGCGGCTGCTCCGCGCGCAGCACGAGGCCCTCCCACAGCTGGTCGCGCGTGAGGGTCGGGATGGCCGGATCGTCGGTGTTGATCTGGATCAGATGTTCGAAGTTCAAGGGGACGGTTTCCTTCTTGTGGCGGGACGCCGTGTGGTTCAAGTCAGGAAGTCATTGTGACGCAAAACGCGCGGCTTCGCGGCACCCGCGTCCCGTCCCGTACGCATTACGCTTCGATGCGTCCCATGCGACCGGTCTGATAATCGACGACGGCCTGCCTAATCTCTTCTTCGGTATTCATCACGAACGGGCCGTAGCGCACGATCGGCTCGTTCAGCGGTGTGCCGCCGATCAGCAGCAGGTCGAGCGACGTGTCGCCGGCGGCGAACGTGACCGTATCGCCGTCGTCGCCGAACACGATCATGTGACGTGCGTCGACAGCTTGCCCATCAGGCCCGTAGCGGCCCGTTCCTTCGAGCGGATAGGCGAACACGCGATAGCCGGCGGGCACCGCTTGCGTGACCGTCGCGCCGGGTTGCAGCGTGAAGTGCTGGTAGAGGATCGGCGTGCGCGTCTCGATCGCCGCACGCACGCCGAACGCTTCGCCGGCAATCACGCGCACGCGTGCGCGTCCGTCCGGCGACGTCGCGGTCGGAATGCGGTCGGCCGACATTTCCTGGTAGCGCGGCGCGATCAGCTTGTCGCGGCGCGGCAGGTTGACCCACAGCTGAAAGCCGTGAGAGCGGCCGCCGCTTCGCGCGAACTCGGGGTCCGGCATCTCGCTGTGCACGACGCCCGAGCCGGCCGTCATCCATTGCACGTCGCCGGGCCCGAGCGTGCCCGCATGGCCGGCCGAGTCGCGATGACGGAACCGCCCCTCGAGCACGTACGTGACGGTTTCGAAGCCGCGGTGCGGATGGTCGGGCGCGCCTTTCGCCTCGCCGGGCGCATAGTCGACGGGGCCCATCTCGTCGAGCAAGAGGAACGGATCGAAGTCCATCAGCTGACGCGTGGGGAACGGGCGGTGAACCACGAAGCCGCCGCCTTCGGTCGTCCGAACGGCGGGGTAGATGCGGTCAAGCGAACGAGCGGTCGTCATGGGGAAGCCCTCGAATCAACGGAATAGCGTTATTTTTGAAACACTACGCTATTATATTGACCGATTTGCTTGGGAATTTGCGGTGACCCGCAATGGATTGTTCTGAAATTGGAACGATGACATGAACATCGATGCACATAACCTGAACGACCTGATGTACTTTTCGCAGGTCGTCGAGCACGGCGGTTTTTCCGCGGCGGAGCGCGTCCTCGGCATCTCGAAATCGCGCCTGTCGCGGCGCCTGACGGAACTCGAGGGCGCCCTCGGCGTGCGGCTGCTGCAGCGTTCGACGCGCAAGCTGGCGCTCACCGAGGCGGGCGAGCTGTTCTACCAGCACTGCCAGGCGATGCTGGCCGAGGCGCAGGCGGCCATGAACGCGGTGCAGCAGCTGCGTGCGTCGCCGCGCGGGTCCGTGCGCGTCAGCGTGCCGGTCACGCTGTCGCAGACGATGCTGTCGCGGATCCTGCCGGAATTCCTGCATCGCTATCCCGAAGTGAAGGTGCACATCCGTGTGACGAATCGCGTGATCGACCTGTTCGAGGATTCGATCGACGTCGCGCTGCGCGTTCGCTCGGAGCCGCCGCAGAACGCGAACATTGCGTATTCCGGCGAACGTGATCACGCATTTCGGCGGATCGTGATCATG
>NZ_JBQYLP010000154.1:0-2801 GCF_052683555.1 Burkholderia sp. BC1 | reverse complement strand
CATCTCGCCTGCAACTTCGGAAGTTGGTCCATTGATCAGCGTTTCCCTAGAGGAGGAATAAGCCGGAGCAAGTCGTCGTCCTGGAGGAAAGACAGGTCGAGATTGCGAAGTGCTGCTTCTTGGAGCTCGTCGCTCGTTGCCAAACGCACACTGTCCTCCAGCACTCCAAGTCGATGAGCAAGCCCGTGGAGTCGAATACGATTGTTCCACTCGACCTTATGCCAGGAACGTTCGTCGCCGTGCCTTCTTAGAATGGAGGGGTCGAGTTCGAGGACCTTGTTGGCCACAGACTCCGGACATCGCCCCACCAAAAATAGAAACAATTTCTCATTAAGTCCTGCCGCATCCGGCGCATCGGCTAAGCGTCCGATTAGATTGTCGAAGCTCGTAGCAGGCACTACTACAGCGTCGCGCACGCTTGGTGCTCCTTCGCAGACGGCTTCGCTGAGTAGGTTTTCAAGGCGTGTGCCGCGAACGTATAGGCCGACCAAATCTGACCTAACACTCAGGATGCTGCTTATCGCGTCTGCGAACGTAGGATGAACGAATCCCCAACACATTTGCCCGCTTTCCAAGCGTTTTAGCAAGAAAACGCCTTGAAGCTGGCCCAGTGCTTCGATGACGGACGCAACCGGCACTCCAAATTTGTCCGCGGCCACCTTACACTCCGAATCGCCGGCCGAGTGATCAGGGAGCACGGAGCGAGCAAGAAAAACGGACGTCATCGCCGCTTGCTGCGCGGCTGTGAGTTCGAGAATCGTTTCCTTTAGGAATTCCTGAGGCTCATGCACAAAACGAAATAGATCGTCGGGCAGCGACTTTACGCCGGTTGTGTAGCTCGAATCCCCTAATCTTCGCGCGATTTCTGGAAGCAAGTAAGGCTGTTCGGCCAAGCTTTGCAGGTGAGGCTTCACCGCCTGCTTCCAAGTCTTCGTCTGGATTCCGGCCTTTATGTGGTTGTACAAGATCTGCTGCCGCTCCTCGGGACTGAGCCAACCTACGTCCACGACCGCCCGACCATCCGCAAGAAGGGGGTGATTTCTGGTGCCGAGCTTGTGCTTTGCCGCATTCCAAATGTGTGTACGGGACGTGAGGATAAAGTGATTGCCCAATTCAATCGCTGCCTTCATTTTCGGCATAAATTCGATCCAAGCGTCGACATAGTCATCTCTCAGCTGATTCGGACCGAAGGCATCGTCTATCCAGAACAAGCGATTTCGCTCATGCGGATTCCAACGGGATCGTAGCTCAAGAGGGCCTTCACACTTGAAAGTTTGATGATGTTCGCTGTCTATCGCGGTGGTTGCCAGAATTGCCGCCAGCGTTGACTTGCCCGCGGCGGGAGAACCCAATAGCAAAACGAACTTGTGTTCGCCGAGCGCTCGGACGGCAGTCCTGTGCGCCCCGGTGGGCACATAAACTTTCAAGCTTGGCAATAAGTGTCCGAGAAGGGCTTCCGTTTGCGCTGCACATCTTTCGTCGACAATAGTTGATAGATCACCCAAGCCGTAGACGCGTGGCACTAACGCCCGTAGTCGCGAGCTGCTTTTAATTTGAAGCGTGAGCCACTCGCGCCCAAGAACGTGAGGCTCAAGAACCCCGGCTTCAGTCAGCGCGTCTCGAATCTCCGACGCTACGGGAGCATCTATGCCAAGGTTGGTAATGAAGTAGTAGACAGATGCTTTGCCGGCGGAAACAAGGTTCCTGACAGTATCCAATTCGCCGGATATATCGGATGGTCTCAGCCTGCCGTCTGCCCGACTACTGAATTTGCATTGGACAGTTGCTTCAGTGGATTGGTCACGCCTGTCCCTTGCGGGAAGCATGAAGACAGCATCCTGCCCACCATCTTGCGCTTCGCGATAAACTGAAACGGTACGGTTGAACGCTACCTCACATACTTGGGCGCAAAGATCTTGAAAGGCCTTCCAGCCTAGCGTATTTAACGCGAGAAATACATTCGGTGCCTGAGGAGTCGATTTAAAGTCTTCCATACACATTTTTCCCCTTCAACTTCACCAGCCCAACACATCACTCGTTAGCTTGCCTGCAAACTTAATTTGGAGAGTTCAGCGATCAGGGAAGCGGCAGCGGTTCGGCAGTTTGACCAAAGTAGGCCATGCAAACGGCCTCCCGAAACGCAGCTGGTAGCTGGCCTTGGGCATGGAGATCTTCCACGGTCCTGACGGCTAGAAAAGGCTTGTTTTTGCGAGGCGCTTGATATCCCAAGAGGCCCTCCAGATCTGGCGCAACCAAATGCCGTTGATTGGCACCAGCGACTAACAGGGCGAGAATATTCTGGTTGTTTGCCTGCTCGGCCGGATTGCCAGGATCCTCGTCGTGCAGTACGCGATAGGGGATGTTGAATGCGTTCAGCACGCGCTGAAACGCTGGGACGTTCGATTTGCCGTTGCAGTCCACAAGCGACACCTCGCGCCGAAGTCGTAGATGTCGTTCGAACAGTCCCATTAGCTCTGCGCCTCGCTCGAAAGCTGCAATAGCGCTAAATTCCTCCATAAGTACGACCCGTTTGGCGAAGAAAAGCTCGTTCACGGTAGGATCGAAGCGTGCCACAGTATTCAGTCGCTGCCTGTCGGCTTGGAGAGGTTGCCCGGGAAAGAGATCTTGGGTCACCTGATGCGCAGCCGCGTCACCTTGTGGCGTCTTGAACATCCTAACGATAGCTCGATATTTGGTGGCGATATCAAGGAACACTGGTGAATGAGTGCAGCATGCCACTTGGGTAGAAGTGGAGTTGCCCCTGTAACTCAGGACACGCGGACACCGTTAGGTTGATGACA
>NZ_JBQYLP010000153.1:0-2940 GCF_052683555.1 Burkholderia sp. BC1 | reverse complement strand
TCCTCGGCTACGTCTGCGATGACCGCCGAGCCGAATAAATCAGCGTTTCCTGAGCGAAGTAGAGGCGGCCTCACTCGCCAAAGAGCTGGACTGGGTAAATCAACAAAAGGGTTCCGGTCTGTTCGAGTATACCGCTTTGCAAAAAGGGGGGGACGCTATTATGAGCGACCCGGTTGGAGTGGCAAAAAATGGAGTAAAAGTCGCTGTTGGCGGGGCCACTACAGCGACCGGAATGGGACTTTGCACAACGGGTCTCGGGTGTACGGCGGGAACTCTAATGATTGCGTTTGGTGTAAGTGATATAGCTGAAGGGGCGGATGGTCTATACAATCGATACAATGGTACCAATACGCCTGGTGTGAACGGTCTTCGCTACGGATTCAATTTATTGAACCCGACATGGGGAGATGCAATGTATGACGCGCTTAATCTTGGTGCGTCGCTCATTGCTCTTCGTGCGCAAGTTCCGTTGAAAATGGGCGTCGCTGATGGCCTCGGTCGAAAAGGAACAATGTTTGGTGTTACAGTTCCAAAAATGAACAACAATACGCTAATACCATTAATTAATACTGCGGCTCCGTACGGGACAACTCAAGCGATTTCGCTATTTGGGGTCGCCAGCAAGGGGGCGACTGTTGTCGAGGATGTGAAGCAAGTGAGCGGGGGAGGTAAAAGGTGAACTGGCGAAGACTGTATGCGACGTTAGAGATTGGTGTCACGACCGGCCTCTTTTCTATGTTTATTTCGGCTTTTTTTGCCTTTTTGATCTCAGGGATTTTTCGTATATGGTTGAAGCTCGGAGATGATGAGGCAATGCTCAAGGTTTTCGTGCCAGTGGCAATCGTGCTTTTTATTGTGCTAATGAAACGATTGCCAATGAGTCTGCGAAAAATGGGAATTATTAGCGATCCGCCAGATAGATTTGGTCCGTGGTTCAAGTAGTCGGCAAGAGTGCAGTACAAGTAATTGTGACGGACGTCGGCTTTGTCATTTGCAGCCAGATGTCGCTCGTAGCGCAAGCACAGCAAGCGCCGGCGTCGGTCGTCCGGACGGCCGACGCACGGGCAATCGCTGAACAGCATTGGCAAGCGCAGCAGCGACCTGAGCAGAGTGCGGCTGACGTGGACCGGATGGACGCGAATGCCTTCGCCCGAGTTGCAGTGGATCGATAGCCAGAAGTCGAACAACAAGGGGGACTGTTCGACTACACGCTGATTCAGCAGGGCAAGGACTTGGGGCTGAGCCAGTTCGACCAGTTCAAACGCGACGTGCTGGGTTTCGGAGAAGACGCGAAGAACTTGCCGCGTGACGTGGCGAATTCACACGTGAAGTTGCCGACCGACGTGCAGCAGGGCGATGCGAACCCGCAAATCGACCCGAATGGTGGCGGGCCGAAGACGCCGAGCGGGCCAGCAGGGGCTACGGTTACAGTAGGTGCTGTACCGTGTGGACCGGGTGTCTTGTGTCCGACTGTGAACGTTGCCCCTGTCGTGACGCCCGGTGGGCCTATTTTGTCGAGCGGCAACGATCAACAGTCGGGTGAAAGCGCGGGTTCCACGCCGGGCCGAGTTCAGTCACGTATCAACATTACGAACGATGGCATTGAGCACATCGGCGACCGTCACTTTGATTCAAACGTCAATGCGAGTCAGTTTACAATTAGCGAAAGTGATTTGAGAAGGCTGCTTCAAGATCCGAATACGGTTTCAACTCCTATCACGAAAGAGGTACAAACGCCGGCAGGGCCGAGGTATATCCGTGAAGTCGATACAGGAAGATCTATTGGAACGGATAAGTTCGACAACTTTCAGCCTACATCCGTGATGACTGTTATGACCGATAAGTTCGGGAACCTGGTCACCGCGTTTCCGGGGAGATTGAAATGAATACGCATAAACAGGTAAGGGGCGAAGCGGTGCGTCAAAAATTGTTGGAAAGTTCTAAAAACTTGATAGATGGAACGAATGCGCTGAGCGAAACTTTACGTGGGAGTTTTCCGGGAATTAAATTGGCATTCGTTGTCGATTGCATTCCTGAGCAAGGGGAAGACATTTATCGAATCTTGGTCAACTCGACGACTATTGCTGAGGTTGAGATTGCTAGAGGTGTTTGTTCGATGTCTAATCCGCCACGATTAAAGACAATTGAACTTTCTGTGTATCAACAGAAGCGCCACTCGCGGGCCGTTCGGGAAACGTTGGAAGTTGCGCTGGATTTGATGAAGTCGGGAGGAGTTCGTTGAATTTATGGGCAATGCATTTTGCATTGATGCGATTGTTGAGAATTTGTCGTGAAGTCGCGGAAAACAATTTATGCGAGTAATCAGGCCGCTTATTGCGCTGCCATTAGTGGCTGCTTCGCTTGCCGTGTGCGCACAACAAATCCCCACCCCTTCCGACCAAGCTGCCGCTGCGCGTGCGAATGCGGAACAGGACCGGCAGGCACAGCAGCAACGCGACGCGCAGCAGCGTGATGCGGCAGTGCGTGCCCCTTCCGTTCGGTCGGACGTGCCGCGCATTGAAGCGTATCCGGCGCTTCCCATCGAAACGCCGTGTTTCCGTATCGACCGCTTTGCACTCGATGTGCCGAATTCATTGCCCGATGCAGCGAGGGTTCAGGGCGCGTCCGCACTTCCGATGGATCGATTTTTCTTCGCGCGCGAATGGTTGGAGCACTATGCCGGCCAGTGCGTCGGCAAGCAAGGTACCGATGTGCTGGTCAAGGGTCTATCACAAGCGATCCTGGCGCGCGGCTACGTGACGACACGCGTGTTGTTGGCGGAACAGGATCTGTCGACCGGCACCCTCAAGTTTTCGCTGATCCCCGGCGTGATTCGCCATGTGCGCTTCGCCGACGAAAAGTTCCGCGGCACCTGGAAGACTGCCTTCTCGAACGGCGACGGCGAACTGCTGAACCTGCGCGACCTAGAGCAGGGCCTCG
>NZ_JBQYLP010000152.1:0-2949 GCF_052683555.1 Burkholderia sp. BC1 | reverse complement strand
AGATGTGTATAAGAGACAGCTTCAAACCTGGGTCGCTGCGCGGCCGCCGACCCGCTGTTGCCCGTGGCCGCCGGCAATGGGCTGGGCGCGGACGCAAAAAAGCCGGGCATGGCCCAGCTGCGATACGGCGGCGAAGGCGATACCGGCCAAGATGTCCCCGCACCTTGGCATAATCTAGGCCAAACACACCCTACGCCACACACATGAACGCAGTTGAAATCGAGGCCGCCGTCTCCGAGTTGGCCGAAGCACCGTTTGACGCGGCGGAGTTTCCGTACGCCTTCCTTGCGGCCTTCGGGAACAAAGACACCACGATCGCTCGCCTCCGCAAAGGCGATACCAACAAATCGGACATTCCTGGCGGCGTCCTGCAACGCAACAACATCCACCTCGCCACCTGCGCGCCCGGCCAGGTCAACGCGACGTTGAACGCGCTACGCGCGAGCCCGGAGACCGCGAAGGGCAAGGTGAAGTTCATCCTGGCGACGGACGGCGACACGCTCGAAGCCGAGGAAATGACGAATGGCGAAACGATCGCCAGCGAGTACGCCAAGTTTGCCGGGCACTTCGGCTTCTTCCTGCCGCTCGCGGGTATCTCGACGATCAGGGAAATCAAGGACAGCGCGATCGACGTTCGGGCAACCGGCCGACTGAACAAACTGTACCTGGAACTGCTGAAGGAAAACCCGGATTGGGCGACGGACGAGCGCCGACAGGACATGAATCACTTCATGGCCCGCCTCATCTTCTGTTTCTTCGCCGAAGACACCGGGATTTTCGACGGTCGAGGTCTGTTCACGAAGACCGTCGATCGTATGAGCGATGCTGCGTCGGGCAATACCCATGACGTGATCAGCACGATCTTCCACGCGATGAACGTGCCGACCAAGGATAGCAGTGCCCGCACGAAGGCAAAAATCCCGGGGTGGGCTGACGTCTTCCCGTACGTGAACGGCGGCTTGTTTGGCGGCGGCAACAATGTACCGCGCTTCACGCGCATGGCCCGCACCTATCTGTTGCACGCTGGCCAACTGGACTGGCACGAAATCAATCCGGACATCTTCGGCTCAATGATCCAGGCGGTCGCCGACGACGAGGAGCGCGGCTCGCTTGGTATGCACTACACGAGCGTTCCGAACATTCTGAAGGTGCTCAACCCGCTCTTTCTGGACGACCTGCGCGCCCAACTGGAAGCCGCGGGCGACAACAAGGCGAAGTTGCTGAACCTTCGCAAGCGCATGGCGCGCATCCGCGTTTTCGATCCGGCGTGCGGTTCGGGTAACTTCCTGGTCATCGCGTACAAACAGATGCGCGAAATCGAGGCCGAGATCAATCGCCGCCGTGATGAATCCGATCTACGTTCAGCCATCCCTCTAACGAACTTCCGCGGGATTGAGCTGCGTAGCTTCCCTGCGGAGATAGCCCGCCTCGCGCTCATCATCGCCGAGTACCAGTGCGATGTGCTGTATCGCGGCCAGATGCAAGCCGTGCAAGATTTTCTGCCGCTCGAATCCGAGAACTGGATCACGAACGGCAACGCACTTCGACTCGATTGGTTGGCGCTCTGCCCGCCCACGGGAACGGGCGTAAAGATCGTCTCGGATGACCTTTTCGAGACGCCACTCGATCAACCCGAAATCGACTTCGAGAACGAGGGTGGGGAAACGTATATCTGCGGAAACCCGCCCTATTTGGGCTCAACCTGGCAAACACCAGAGCAGAAAGCCGACTTGGCTTCGATCTTTGATAGCCGCACATCTGGCTGGAAATCTCTTGACTATGTTAGCGGTTGGTTCATGAAGGCCGCGGACTATGGAACTCGCACGAACGCCGCCGCCGCATTTGTAGCGACAAACTCCATCTGTCAGGGGCAGCAGGTACCGATCCTGTGGCCGTTGATTTTCCGCACTGGGCACCAGATAGCCTTCGCGCACACCTCGTTTAAGTGGGCAAACTTGGCAAGTCATAATGCAGGTGTAACTGTCGTGATCGTTGGCATCAGCGGACACGCCGGTACCTCGCGGCAAATCTATACGGTAGGCAACGATGGCAAAGTTGCCCTCAAAGAAGTTGGGCATATCAATGCCTATTTGGTGCCCGGCCCTGATCTTGTCGTCGAAAAACGCAGCAAGCCGGCTCATGGCCTTGGCCTTATGGACTACGGCAATAAGCCAGTGGATGGCGGAAACTTGCTGTTGGGGAAGTCCGAAATCGCATCCCTTCAACTGACGGACGCACAAAAAGAGCAGTTCATCCGCCCTATCTATGGTTCTGCGGAGTTCATTCGTGGGCAGAGTCGGTACTGCCTCTGGATAGGCGAAGGCAATCAAAAGGAAGCGATGGCTATCGCGTCATTGAAGCCCCGGCTTGATGGCGTCCGGAAAATGCGCGCAGATAGTACCAAAGCCGCAACGGTAGAAATCTCCGCCTATCCATATCGCTTCGGCGAGGTGCGCCAGTCCGGAAACGAAACGGTAATCATCGTGCCGAGCGTATCGTCTGAATCGCGCGAATACCTCCCCGTCGGATATATGGCTCGAGGCACCATCGTCAGCAATCTTGCGTTCGCGTTGTACGACGCGCCGCTGTGGAATATGGCGTTGATCGCTTCCCGTCTCCATTTGGTATGGATAGCCACGGTCTGCGGCAAACTGGAAACTCGGTATCGTTATTCCAATACCATTGGTTGGAACACGTTCCCTGTCCCAATGCTCACGGAAAACAATAAAGCCGAACTGACACAGTGCGCCGAAGATATTCTGCTCGCACGTGAAGCACACTTCCCGGCGACAGTGGCGGACCTTTACGACCCGGAAACAATGCCAGAAGACCTTCGTCGCGCTCACGAGCGAAACGACGATGTACTCGAACGCATTTATATCGGGCGTCGGTTCCGCAATGATGCGTATTCCGGCGAACGTGATCACGCATTTCGGCGGATCGTGATCA
>NZ_JBQYLP010000151.1:0-3046 GCF_052683555.1 Burkholderia sp. BC1 | reverse complement strand
ACCGATCACGTTCACCGAAACGTCTGATCACCATCGCCGAAATACGCAAGCAGAAGATCGAAATCAACTACGCGATGCCAGAATGCACGGCCGACCAGCACTACCGGAATACGCTGCATCTTTCCGGTCTGGATCAAGGTGAGCACCTCGAACAGCTCATCGAGCGTTCGATAGCCACCCGGGAATGCCACCAAGCCCTTGGCGTGCAACAAGAAGTGCATCTTGCGCAGCGCGAAATAGTGGAATCGGAACGCCAAATCCGGGCACATGTAGGGGTTGGGTGCCTGTTCGTGGGGCAGCGTGATGTTGAGGCCAATCGAACGTGCGCCAACCTCGAAAGCACCGCGGTTGGCGGCCTCCATGATGCCGGGCCCACCCCCGGTGACGACGACGAAATCACGGCGGTTTTGCTGCTGGAAACGCGCCGAAATAAGGCCCGAGAAACGCCTCGCTTGCTCGTAGTGACGTGCCTGTTCGACCCGGCGATTGGCTCGCGCAAGCTCTTGCCTCAGCCCGACATTCTCCGGAGTGACGAGCGCCTGACGCTCCAGCGCGCCAAGGCGGGCTTCTGCCGTCTCGGCATCGCTCACGCGTGCGCTGCCGAAGACCACTACCGTCGAGTGAATGCCTTGCTCGTGCAGGATGCGCTCAGGTTTGAGCAGTTCGAGTTGTAGTCGCAGCGGCCGCAGTTCGTCCTGGCCAAGCAGCTCGATGTCTTCGTACGCAAGACGGTATGTTGGTGACTCGCGGATGGCGCGCAGGCGTTCAGCGAGATCTTCTGCAGGTTTCATCACTCGTGCGCCAGAAAGTCCGGCCAGCGCAGCGCATGGCCATACTCGGGCACCGTGACCTGCCAGCCGAGTTGCTGCTGCAAGAGTTCAGCGAAGGCTTGCGCGGCCGACGATTCCCCATGCACCACGAAGGTTTGCGCCGGTGCTTGAATGAAAGCACGGGCCCAATCCAGCAGCGCCTTTTGGTCGGCATGCGCCGAGAGGCCGTCCACGCTGTGGATCGCCGCACGTACCGGGATGTCCTCACCGAAGATGCGTACACGTTCGGCCCCCTCGATCAGGCGCCGGCCAAGCGTCCCCTGCGCCTGGAAACCGGGAAACAAGATGCTGCATTCGCGGCGTGGCAAGTTGTGGCGCAGGTGGTGCCGGATACGCCCCGCATCGCACATGCCGCTGGCAGAAATAATGATGGCCCCGGAGCGAATCCGGTTCAGCGCCATGGACTCCTCAGCGCTCGCGGTGAAATCCAGATACGGGAGGTTCTCGCCGCGCGCATGCCATCCGGCCAACCGCTTCGCCTGTTCGTCGAACAATTCGAGATGCTCACGCGTGATGCGTGTGGCCTCGGTGGCCATCGGCGAATCGACAAACACCATTGGACGCTGCAGACGCCCTTCGCAGGTGAGACGATGTAGGTGGTAGAGCACCTCCTGGGTTCGGCCGACCGCAAAGGCCGGAACGATGACATTGCCGCCGCGCTCGAACAGGGTTTTCTCGACGATGCCGATCATGTCCGCTTCGGTCGCCGAAAAATCCTTGTGCCGGCGGTCGCCGTAGGTGGACTCGATGACGAGGATGTCCGCGTCCTCGATGGGTGTCGGGTCGCGCAGGATGGGGCGTCCCGGCTGGCCCAAATCGCCGCTGAACACGATCTTCGTGGGGTAACCGTACTCGGTAATCCACACTTCCACGATGGCCGAGCCGAGGATGTGGCCGGCATCACGAAAGCGGGCGCGCACCCCGACGCGGGGTGCGAACTCCCGGTCGTATTCGATGCCGCGTACCTGCTGCAGGCATTCGTGTGTATCCTGCAGGGTATACAGGGGTGGCGGCACGGTCTTCTCTTTGAACCGCTTGGCAACCCGCTTGGCATCGCTTTCCTGGATGTGAGCGCTATCGGGCAGCATCACCCCGAGCAGATCAACCGTCGCTGGCGTGGCGTAGATGGGCCCCTTGAACCCGGCGCGCGTCAGTTTGGGCAATAGCCCGCTATGGTCGATGTGGGCGTGGGTCAGCAGGACGAAGTCAATGGACGCCGGGTCGAACGCAAACGGCTCGTAGTTGCGTGCTGCTGCTACACGCCCACCTTGAACCATGCCGCAATCGACCAGGAAGCGGACATTAGCCGCTTCGACCAGGAAGCACGATCCGGTGACTTCTCGGGCTGCGCCCAAAAAACTGAGTTTCATAGGGCGTTCACTCGGGTTTTCGCATCGGGCAAGTGCTGAGGCCGAGCAGGCGATAGCCAGGACAGCGGCCTGCCAGGCCGGTGAGGAGCGGCATGATTCCAATGAGTCCCAGCCAACGCCAAGATGAGTCCAGCCACAATGGGAGACTGAGCAAAATCAGTCCGATGACGATGCGCACAATGCGGTCGAGATTTCCAACGTTGATTTGCATGACGGTCTCCTGTGTTGAATCAGCGGCTTGAAAACGCGACGGGGGCGGCAGTGCCCCGCAGCAGATGGGTTGCGCTGGATGCCGCCGTGGATACGTCCCAGCCGCCACCAAGGGCCTTGTACAGCGCCACCAATTGCACGGCGGCGTTGGTATGCGCGCGTGCCGCTGCGGTTTCGGCCTCGTGCAGGCTTCGCTGGGCGGCCAGCAGTTCGACCAGTGCAATGTCGCCCGCCGCGTAGCGCGCCTTGGCGTGGCCGTAGCTTGTGCGCGCGGCATCCAGTGCCATGCCACGGCGTTCCAGTGTGTCCAGCCCGCCGTGGTAGTCGCCCAGCGCGCGTTCGGCGTCGCCCAGCGCCGCCAGCACGGCCTGCTCGTAGGCCAGCGCGGCCTGCCGCTGCCCCGCCTCGCGCGCCCGAATCTCGGCGCGCACGCGGCCGCCGTCGAACAGGCGCCAGGAAATCAGCGGCAGGATGGAAAAACGCGAACTGGATGCATCGAACCAATCGCCCGTACTGAGCGCTTGGAACCCGCCGCCGACACCAATGGAGAGTTTGGGGAACAACTCGGCCGTGGCCACGCCGATGTCTGCGGATTTCGGCGATGGTGATCAATCGTTTCGGCGAACGTGATCAGTC